>JANLRE010000170.1:0-7115 GCA_031368205.1 Fimbriiglobus sp.
GTCTCCGAGGTCGGCGATGGTGCGGGCGACTCGTAGGATGCGGTCATGGGCACGGGCGGAGAGGCCGAGGTCGGCCATTGCGGTGCCGAGCATGGTGCGGGCTTCGTCGTCGAGCGTGCAGTGCTTGCGAATTTGGCGCGGGGCCATGCGGCCGTTCAGCGGGATCGGATCGCCGACAAACCGCTTGGCTTGAATGGCCCTGGCACGATCGACTTGCTCTCGCATCGTAGCGGTGGACGTGCCGTCGCTCAGCTTCGACAACTCCTCATACGGCACGGCGGGCACTTCGAGGTGAATGTCGATGCGGTCGAGCAACGGCCCACTGATGCGACCGAGGTACTTTTCCACCTGCATCGGGGAACACTTGCAGACGTGCTTGGCATCACCCAAATACCCGCAAGGGCAGGGGTTCATCGACGCACACAGGATGAAATCGGCGGGGAAGACCGCCGAGTGAATCGCCCGGCTGATCGTGACACAGCCTTCTTCCAGCGGTTGACGAAGGGCTTCCAAACTGCGGCGATTAAACTCGGGAAGCTCGTCCAAAAAAAGCACGCCATGATGGGCGAGACTGATCTCGCCGGGTTGGGGCATGGTGCCGCCGCCGACCATGCCGGCATCGCTGATGGTGTGGTGAGGGGACCGAAAGGGGCGGGTGGTCAGCAGTCCTTCGCCAACGGGTAGGCGACCCAACGCGCTGTAGATTCGCGTGGTTTCGAGGCTTTCATTCAATGAAAGGGGTGGCAGAATCGTCGGCAACCGGCGGGCCAGCATCGTCTTGCCGGAGCCGGGCGAACCCAGCATCAGCAGGTTGTGGGCACCGCTCATGGCGACCACCACGGCCCGTTTGGCCGACTCCTGCCCCCGGACCTCGGCGAAGTCCACGTCGTAGCGGTTTAACTTTTTGCTGAGCAAATCGAGTTGCGGTGAGATTGGGTCCACTTCTACCGCACCGCTGATAATCCCCACCGCTTCCGACATCGAGGTGACGCCGAAGACTTCGAGTTCCGTGACCACAGCCGCTTCGCGGGCATTGATTGCCGGGACAATCAACCGCTTGACGCCAAGTTCGCGGGCGGCCATCGCCATCGAGAGGGCACCTTGCACCGGACGCACGCTGCCATCCAGGGACAATTCGCCCACCGTGGCGAAGTCGTTGAACTGCTCGGCACGGAGTTGTCGGGTGGCGACGAGAATGCCCAATGCAATTGGCAGATCAAACGCCCCGCCTTCTTTGCGAAGATCGGCCGGGGCCAGGGAAATGATGACACGACCCGTGGGGCGGGCATACCCGAGATTGGCCAACGCCCGTTCAATCCGGTGGACACTCTCACGGACCGCCAATTCCGGCAACCCGACCAAGATAATCTTGGCCGTGCCCAGGGTCGAATCCACTTCGACTTCCACCGGAACCGCGTCAATGCCCAGCAAGGCGAAAGTTCGCAACTTGGCGAGCATGACCGATCCCTACTTGTCTTTTGCACAGCCTGAGAAACGATCCGAGTCGGAACCTTACGTGACCTTCACCACTTCTTGCGGACGCCAGTTGATGACTAGGCGTCGGTATGCGAACTTCACGCCTTTGAAGATGATGAAGGCGGAGAAGAACCAGATCCAGATGTTGAAGCAGAACGGCGGGAGGTAGAACTTGGTCTTGCCGGTGATGTCGTTTTTCTCTTCGGCGTCCAGGAACGAGCCGGTGAGCCAATCGTTCATCTTGAGTGCGCACAACACGCTGACGCTGATCAAAATCAGAATCACGATGATCCAGGCAATGGCCGGCAACCAGTGCTTGAAGTAATCCCCGGCGGTCGTGTCGTAAACTTTCTTGCTGCCGTGCCGCCGCCGTTCGAGTAAGTCGTACCCGCAACTCAGGCAGATTTTCGTGTCGGGTGGGTCGAGTTCCAACGCGCAGAACGGGCAACGCGGGACATCCGAATCGTCCTTGGTCACGCCGTAGGGGTTCGGGTTATCATCGTCGTCGTCAGCCGATTGAGCGCCGGCCGCTGCCGGAACAGGTGAATCGTCTTGGAACTTGATCGGCGCGTTCGGGTCGGGGGCTTTTGGTTGAGCCGGTTTGGCTTGGACAGGCTTCGCGGTGGCCGGTTTGGCCGTCGCCGGTTTCGCGGCACCGGGTGACGGCACTTCAAACGTGGTTTCGCACTGTTTACAGCGGATCATTTTGCCGGCGAATTGGGCGGGAACCTTGAGATTCTTGCCACAATTCGGACAAGTGGTCTCCAGCGTGGCGGACATAAACGAAGCTCCGGATTACGCAGAGAAAGCCGACGCGCAGGGCGTTCGGCAAACGATGACGAAAATATCGCTCGATCAGGAATCAGCCTGAACTGTTCTGTTCTATAATGTATGAAAATAAGAATTGGAGTCCCACCTGATGTCCGCGTCCACGATGACCGATCTCCCAAAAGAACAAGATTGCGGGACGATTACCCCACCGCCATCAGCCCGCCCCGAATTGGCCGTCGTCAACTTTTCAGCCAGGAAAGTCAACGTGATCGACTCCGACGCGATACCGAACGTGCTGAAATCGGTTCCCGCGACGGCGAAACCGAAGATACTGGTCACGTTGGCCACCTACAACGAGCGCGACAACGTCGAAAAGTTGATCGAAGGAATTTATCAGTTCGTGCCGGACGCGCACATTCTCGTCGTGGACGACAACTCGCCGGATGGTACTGGTCAACTCGTCGATGAATTACGCACCAAGGATAGCCGCATTCATGTGATCCATCGTCCGGGGAAGCTGGGCTTAGGCACCGCCACCATCGCGGCGATGAACTATGCAATTGAACACGACTACGACTTGATGCAGAACATGGACGCGGACTTCAGCCACCCGCCACGGTTCCTGCCCGCCATTTTGAAGGGGATGGAAAAGCACGACATCATGATCGGCAGCCGTTACGCCAAGGGCGGCGGCACGGAGAACTGGCCACTGGCTCGACTGGTTATCAGCCGCACACTCAACACAATTGTGCGATTCCTGTTCCGGATGCCGGTGCAAGATGCGAGCGGTGCGTTCCGGTGTTACCGGGTCAGCATGTTGAAGAATGCTCACCTGGAACGCACGCAAAGTCGCGGGTATTCGTTCCAACAAGAAGTGCTGTTCCGTTGCCACATTGTGGGGGCCAAGCTCGGCGAGTCCCCGATCATTTTCGAGAACCGCCGGGCCGGGAAATCCAAAGTCAACATGAAAGAGGCAGTGCGATCCATCGCCATGATCCTCTGGATCGGCACCCACCACTTCTTCGGACTAGAAGACTATCGCAAGGTGTGAACCGCGATCACACGCCCATCGAGTTGTAACCGCAGTCCACGTATAGCACATGTCCCGTGACCGCCGACGCGAGGTGACTGCACAGGTACACCGTCGAGTTGGCGACTTCATCGGGCGTGATGGCCCGTGGGAGCGGGGAGCGGGACGCGGCATACTCGATCGACTTCTCGAACTCACCGGGGCGAATAGCTCGGGCTGCGCGGCTAGCGTAGGGGCCAGCCGAGATCAGGTTGACGCGGATATTTTTCCCGCCCAGGTTGTGGGCCAGTTGCTTCGCATCAATTTGCAACGCCGCCTTCGCGGTACTCATTCCGCCGCCGTAATACGGCACGACGCGATCCCCGCCGATGTAGGTCAGCCCCACCGCCGAAGCCCCACCGGGCCGGTTCGCCATGTACGGCTCCGCCGACCGCAACAGGCTCGTCAACGAGTACGCTGAGATGCCCAGTGCTTCCGCGTAGCCTTTGCGACTGGTGGCGAGTTGCGACTTGGTGATTTCCCGACTAAACGCAATCGAGTGAATCAAGATGTCGATCCCGCCGAACTCTTCGCCGACGGCTTTGACCATGCCATCAATCGAGTAGTCCGGGAACTTTGCGTACCGCCGATCGGTTTTGATTTCCTCGGGCACGTCCGCCATCGTGTCGTAGCTGGCGTCACAGGCCACGAGCTTGGCGACTTTCAATTCCCCCGCACCATACGGCAACATCCGCGATTCCTTGTCCGACTCGCGGGTCAGGAAGCTCTCGACGATCCCGACCACACGCGGGTGGCTAGCCAACACGATCTTCGCCCCGGCCGCGGCCAGCGCCTTGGAGATGAACCACGCGAAGCTTTCGTTATCACCCACGCCGGTCACCAGAGCGACTTTACCGCTGAAATCAATCGGAATCATCGAAGGGAACCTCAAAAAAACCAGCACACGGACGGGAAAGGTCTGCGGCTGGTTTATGAATCGCCACGATGGCTGGCACGGGACATCAAGAACGATCTCACGCAGAGACGCGGAGCCGCAGAGAAATCAAATCAAGTTTTTCGGTTTTCTCTGCGGCTCCGCGTGAGATCGGCTTCCTACGCCGTTACCACGGGGAGTGTCACTTCAAAGCGGCTGCCGTGGTTGGGTTCACTGCTGACTTGGATCGTGGCGTGGAGGCGTTCGAGGTATTCTTTCACGATCGAAAGTCCCAGGCCGGCGTGGACGCCGGTGGCGTGGCGGCTGGAGTCGGCCCGGTAGAACCGCTCGAAAATTTTCGACCGGACTTCGGGGGTCATGCCGATGCCCGTGTCGGTCACGGCGATCTGAACGTTCTGGCCGCTCGGTTTCACACTGAGTCGAACCGTGCCGTGGGGTTGGCTGTATTCGATGGCGTTGTGGAGCAGGTTCATCATCACTTCCCGAAGCTTGTCCGGGTCGGTCGTGGCAGTGGCTTTGGGGTCGAGTTCGGTCGTCAGTGTCAACGTCTGCCCGTCGGCTAACGGGCGGATCACGGTCACGCACTCGGCGGCCAGTTCGCTCACATTTACCGGAATTTTCACCGCCGAAGCGTGGTCCGCGTCCATTGCGGCTAACGTCAAAATGCGATCGACCAAGCGCGACAGTTGCTTGCTGATGTCCCGACAGTCTTCCATCGTCGCCTTATATTGGGCGGCTTCTCGCGGCTTGCGTAGTGAGACATCCAAGGTTGTGCGCAAGGCCGCAAGGGGGGTGCGCAGTTCGTGCGAAATGTCCGCAACGGCTTGCTTCTCACGCTCGAAGGCCCGTTTCAATGCGTCCAGGGTGCCGTTGAGGCGGTCGTGAATCGGCAACAGTTCGTAACTGAGTTCCCCGGCCGTGACCGGCAAGCGAAAATCGCGTTCGGAGACTTGGCTCACCGCAGTTGAAAGGGTGTTCAACGGCCGTAGCCCCCGTCGCACAATGAACCAGCCCCCGATCGGAATGGCGATGACCGTTAGCAGGCTGATACCCAGCAGGCTCAAGCGGAAGTTGGCTAACTCCTGACCCCGGTCGTTAGCCATCAACTCCAATTCGTCGTCTCGATGATCGACGTGCTTTTGCAACCGGGGTTCGAGATCGGTTAACCGCCTGCCGTACAACACGTAGAGTGCGGAATCCCGTTGGGTCGGACCCGGCGGAGGGCCAGTCCGGTCGCCCCGTTCAGGGGGTGGGCGAGAGCCGCGGGATATCCCAGGCTGTAAAAATCGTGGGAGTTGCGAGCGTAACACCACCCAGCGCACGAGACCCACGTTCGGCATTTCGGCTTCGTGGTATTCCGGTTCAGACGGGGGTTTGCGGTTGAGTTCTTCGACGTTGATTGGTAAGGCGAAGCTTTGCAGATGGCTTCGCAAGATACGATTTGACCACGGGTAGTGGAATTCAAAGATCTCCGGGTGGTCGTCGCTCTCGAACGACTTCCGTACCCGTTCGTCGATTGGTGTTGCGTTCCCGGACATGTAGTTCCACAACAGCCGCCCGCGATAGGGCGGGTAATTCGTTGTGAAGTGCATGACCGGCGCCGTCCAACGATTTGCCCCGTCGGCCAAAAGTTCAACCAGCAACACGTTCGTCATGAGCAAGCGGAATTTTTGAAGCTCTTCTTCCGCCACGAGGTTGTATTTTTCACGCAGTTCACGCGCGAGCGATTTGGCCTGATCTTCCAACTCCTTGTCGAACTGCTTTCGTGTGTCCGCAGTCCGCGATTGATACTCCTTCTCGGCACGATCGTCTTCTGCAACTTCCCGCGCGCGAATGGCGTTGACGACGAACCGATCGACGAGCAGTCCCACGCCGCCGAGGGTGATGCCCATCAGCAGGAGAAAGTAACCAATCAGCGACCGACGGATGGAGGGCATCGTTAGCCTTTACGCTTCTTTTCGACGACTTCGGGAATCTTTTCGACCGGCTCCGGTGTCACGTCAACGGCGTCTTCGCCACGCAACATGTACCCTTCGCCCCACTTGGTCATAATCAACGGCGGGTCGAAGCCCTTGTCGATTTTGTTGCGCAAGTAGCGGATGTAAACATCGACCACGTTCGAGGTGTTTTCGTCGTACTCGTCGTAGAGGTGTTCCCAGATCATGGTGCGGGTAACGACACGGCCCCGGTGGAATGCGAGGAACTCCAACAGGGCATATTCACGCGGTGTCAGGTGGAGTTTCTTGCCGGCGCGGTCAACCTGGCGCGCGGCGGTATCAATGGTCAAATCCAGGATGTGAATGAGCGGGTTTTTGACTTGGTGGCCGCGCCGAACGAGCGCGCGAATGCGGGCCAGTAACTCGTCAAGTTCAAACGGCTTCGTCAAATAATCGTCCGCCCCGGTGTCCAACCCCAGAACGCGGTCGTCCAGCGTACCCTTGGCCGTCAACATCAGGACGTGGGTGGTTAACCCACTCGTCCGCCATCGCTTAAGTAGCGTCAACCCATCGACTTTGGGCAACATGATGTCCAGGACAATCACGTCATACGGTGACGTCCGGGCTTTCACGTCCGCTTCTTCGCCGTCGGCGGCGGTATCCACGGCGAAGCCTTCTTCCTCCAACCCTTGCCGGAGAGCTTTCAACAACGCCGCTTGATCTTCGACCAGTAGCACCCGCACGATGTCCCCTCTGCAGTTTTGATTCTCACAATTTACCCCAATCCAGATGAGAAGGTAGTGAAAGTGAGAGTCAGCCGGTTGTTCATGAACCCAGAGTGGCGTATTGTGCGTGTGATGCAAGACAATTTGTTCGCGCAACCCGCTAAGGGTCTGGCAAATTATTCTGGAGATTGAATTCTCTGGGTTTTCGGCCCTGAAAGGGTCGCTCTACCAGCCCAGGGCCA
>JANLRE010000200.1:0-3248 GCA_031368205.1 Fimbriiglobus sp.
CTACAAGGCGTTGTTGGCTCCATTGGGTCTGACGACCGCCGCAAGCTTACACGGAACTTTCCCGCCAATTGGTCGCACGATCACGTGCAAAATCTTAGTCAGCGTTCGGGAGTATCAAAGCGAGATGCGGAGCGATGTCGAACGTTTTGAAGTCATCAGTAACGAGAATACGCCACCGAACCCCTTTGCCTTGCCACTCCCGACCCCATCCCCAGACACACAAGGGAAGGGGCAAACACCGTGACCGACGACCCAACGGACTTCCCGTTCGGATCCACCGCGCCCGCACAAGTGGGCGCGTTTTGTGACGGCCCGTTGCACTCGCAACGGGTTGTTGTCCGAGCGGTGAAACTACTGACGGCATGGCATGAGTGCGACCCGATCGCCGGACCCGGACGCGAAGCTTATCTCAGCGTTTACAGCTACCCGGAAGCCGAGTACGGCCAACACTGGGTGGCAAATGGCCTCTCCGCCCGTGGGTATTGCGGTCCTGCGGCCGTCCACCGATTACCCTTCGACCTGGACAACAACGCGGACCCGGCCAAGGCGTTGGTTGACGCCCGCACGCTGTTCCGGTTCCTGGTCGATCGCTACCCGGCCCTGGAACGCGGGATCGGTGTGTGGTTCTCGGGGTCGAAGGGCTTCCACATCCTGATCCCGTGCGCGCCGGGGGTGGAACCCGATGTCCGTGTTCCGGCCACGGCGAAGCGGCTGGCGGTGGGGATCGCGCAGATGGCCGGGGTGACGATCGACGGAGCGGTTTACGACACGCAGCGCTTGTTCCGGTTGCCCAACTCTCGGCACCCCAAGACCGGGCTGTATAAACGCCACTTGGATGAGCGGGAGTTGTTCGCCCTGGACATCGACGCGATTCGCCGCCAGGCCCAACACCCCGCCGGACACCCCGTTCCCGATATTTTTGGCGACGAGCAACTGCAAGCCGATTGGAACGAAGCCGCCACGACACTGGCTAGCAAACTCGCAGCAACCGTTCATGCCCCTTCCTCTCTCTCATCTCAACCCGTGGTGCCGGTGTTCGTGCGGAACTTCGTCGGGTTCGGCGACGTGGTCGGCGAGTGCCGGGCCGTGACGCTGTTCCGCGCTGCGGCGTGCTTGGCCGAAGCCGGGACGCCGGAACCCGTCGTTCGCGGTCTCTTGGAAGAACCCGCCCACAAGACCGGGTTATCAACCCAAGAAGTCGAGAAGCAGATTCGGGACGGGGTCCGGCACGGGCGAACGAAAGCGGGTGCGTCGTGAGTCTGACCGTGTCCGCGACGGACGTGTTAGCCGGGTTGGACTTCGACGGACCCGCGCCACCCCGTTGGTTACCCGGCGAACCGTTCAACGCGATCGACGTGCGCCCCGGTCGCGTCATCGTGATCGGCGCCCCGCCCGCCGCCGGGAAGACGGCGTTGATCGGCCAGTTGACGACGCAACTCCTTCAACTTAACCCCGAACTCACGTTGCTGACCTGCAACGTGGAGATGACGCCGACGGAATTGCTACTTCGCCAACTCAGTCGGCTGTCGGGCGTGGAACTCTCCAAGATGACCGATCGCACCATGACCCCCGAGGAACGGAAGCACCTCAACACGGGCCGGGAAACCGGGCAAGCGGTGTTCGAGCGGATGCACTTTCTGAAGCCGCCGTTCCACTTCGGTACTATCAAACAAGCTGTGAAACAGCATGAAAGCGAACTGGTTGTGATCGACTACATCCAACGGTTTGCCCCGTCACCCGCCACGGACGCCACAAAGAACGCCGACAGTCGCCGCGCACTCGATTTGATGATGAACGAGGTGCGGGAGGTCGCCACGTGGGGCGCCTGCGTGTTCGTCATCTCCGCCGTGGCCCGCCAAAAATCCGCGTCGGGTGCGAGTGGGTACGGCGGGTTGAACATGGCCAGCCTCCGGGGTAGCTCGGAGCTTGAATACGGTGCCGATTCGGCGTACCTCCTCACACGGGAACGCCGCTCGGAATTCGCAATAATGGAATGTGTCAAGAACCGTAACGGCGAAGAAGTGGACATCCCGTTACGGTTCTCGGGCGCGGTCCAGCTTTTTACCAAAGGCGAACCGTTCGACGGGTTCGATGATGCCGTGCCACTACCGACCAAGGGGAAGAAACTGTGACACCCGGACCCGAACCCGGTTCCGCCTGGGAGCGCCGTTGCCCCGACGCTTGGCCCATCGAACTGATGCACCTGTCCGCCGGGATGATGCCACCCGGCAAACGATTGGCAACACCCAAGGAAGCGGCCTTGATCGCCGGTCGGGTGACCGAGGCCGATTATCTGGCCGGTACCCCTTCCCTAGCCACGGCATCACCACCGGCGACGCGGGGACAGAAGACAAAAAAGAAGGGGCAGTCCCGCAAGCCTCATCGTGTTGTCGGCAAGCTCCGAGAGGCGAACACCTTCCTGGATTCACTCACCACGGTGGAACCCCGGTTGCCACCGCTGGCCGTTTCGGTGTGGCTGTGGGTGTGGCGGTGTGAACGGAACGGCGTTGCCATCGTTTCCGTGGCGAAACTAGCCGCCCGTTTCGGCGTGGATCGCCGCACCGTTCGCCGGGCGTTAGACCGCCTTCGTAAGCAAGAACTTGTCGTCCAAGAACGCCGTGGTCGAGCGGGTGCCGGGGCGTCGGTTTATCGGCTGCTGGCACCCAAGTTGGTGGAGCAAAATCCGGGGGAGTGAATGCGACCTGTACACTTGTTTATGGGGGCGTGGGTGTCCGAACGATGGGGCGTGGGTGTCCCCTATAACAGGTTTCTTCTCTTAAGAGAGAAGAAACCCCCTGAACAGCACGGCGCGGCGGGCTTGGTCGCCCGCCGGCCGTGCGAACGAAAAGCCAATGCGTTGTTGTGGTGGTGAGAACTGATGTGGAATCGTGGTGGGTGTTGTGTCGATAATCCCGGTAACTGTTGGAACGTGAGTGAGGAGTTGGCCGTGGCATCATTAAAACGCCGGTACAAAGTTGTTGCGATTCCGTCGGGGGTTGAGCGGTTCATCAAGAACGGCGAACCCTTCGTGAGGGTGCCGGTTCGCGGTGGGAATGCGGTAGCGTGCCGGGTGATGCCCGATGGGTTGCACTGTCGAAAACCATTGGCGTCTTGGTACGGGAAGTATCGAAATCAACGTGGCACGGTTCGCAATGTGAAGCTGACAACCGACAAGGCCGTTTCGCAGGCGATGCTGGCCGAACTGGTCAAGAAAGCCCGTCGGCAACGCCTGGGGTTACACGACCCCG
>JANLRE010000204.1:0-2399 GCA_031368205.1 Fimbriiglobus sp.
AGCGGTGCGCGCCGACCGCGTTAACGTACTTCGTGTAAGACGAATACCCGTCCCACAGGTCCACAGCCCGTGGCCGTCGGGGGTCATAAGTTCGCACGATTTCGGACGCCCGAATCACCCGTGGCAAATCCTCCGCCGTGCGACCGCCGCCGAAGTCCCACATCAAGACTGCGTCCCCGGCCAAGAACTTTCGCAGGTAGGCGGCGACCGCCGTAGCGTCCTTCTCCACGGTGGCTAGGTCCGGGCGTTTCGGTTTGCGACCGTCCCACTCGCCCGCCGGCAACGGCAGGGTCGGGACGATCCAAAAGCCGTGCCGAATCGCTTCGTCAATCGTTGTCGCTGCGGTTTCGTTCGGGAACCAGACCGTGTTGAATTGCGCGTCCCGGAGTGTCTTAAGTGGCGTGTCCGAATGTTGCACGGCCAACATGAAAAACGGTTCGCCGTCTACCAAGATTTGCCCGTCGGAGAACTCGACCGGCACCGTCTTCCCGGTAGCCTGTTCTTTGCGCCCGGTCGTGGCCCCTGGTGTTCGTCCGCTGGGCGGCATGAGCGGGGTCCAATCGGGGCGTATTGGGCCGACTTCGAGGTCATCAATCCAAACTTCGCTGACCCCGGTTCCGGAATAGACGTTCAAGACGATCCGGTCGATGTACGCATCCGTCGGATCGACGGCCCGCCCCAAGCGTGCATGTAACACCGGCATGTGCTTGCGAAACGCTTCAACCGGATCGCCGAAACCGAGCGCCTGCCACTGGCGAACTTTGTCGTAGGTTTCGCCGGGGATCAGCGTTGTGAGCGGAGAATCCGGATTCTTGGGGTCTTTTTCCTTCGGCAACACGACCCGCGCTTTGACCTGTACCCCGGCCCGATAAGACTTGACGTTCACTTTGGCCACGAGTTGCTCGGTCAGCGGCGCGGGGGGGCATTCGTAGTAATAATGCACGAACTCTTTATCCGCCGCACCACCCGGCGGGTTCGCTTCGATTTTGACGTACTCGGATGTCATCGCGCTCTTGTGGTGTTCCGCCGAGATTTTGTGGTCCTTCTCGGCGAACGCGATGTTGGCATCGCCCTTCAGGAAGAACGTCTCTTTGGCCGAAAAGCCGTTGCGGTGAATCTGGGATGGCACGGGTTGCGGCGGCTGGCCCATCGCCGCGAGAACCACGACGAGACACAACACAACTGCTGGGGCGACAAACCGAATCCGCATACCCCGGCCTCCCTGCAAATAAAACCGAACGAATCACAATGGGCGGGGTATACCCCGCCCGCCCAACCTGCGGAAGACGAACTCGAAACTATCTAGGAATCAAGTGGCGTGTGAGAACAAAGGCCGGTAATATCATCTGAGTTCCCAGAAATTTTTCTGAACTGGACCTGTCATGAACCCCATTGATCTGCGTATCGTGATGTTCGCAATCCGCGATCATATCGTTGACCCGGTTCAACTGGCGGAAGTCGCCCTGAGTTGGTCGCCGACGAATGGTCCCCTGTCGCAGCACTTGCGCGATAACGGCGTCTTGAATGATGAACAACTGCGCCGACTGACGGAATCCTTGGACGATACACCTGTCGAGATTAGCAATCGGTCGATTTCAACGCTGACCCGTCAATCGGTTGTAGTTGATGCGGCAATCACGTCGCACAGTACCAAACGAGATAGTTCATCGGTGGTGTTGGGTGACCATGACGAAACCTTACTGTTTACTGGCAAGGCGGACCCTACGCCGGATCACATGAATCCGCCCACGGGTGGGCGGTATGTGCCGATTTCTTTCCATCGGAAGGGGGGGCTTGGGCAAGTCTGGCTGGCTCGGGATACCTTGCTCGGGCGGGAGGTCGCACTCAAATCCATCCGCCCGGATCGGTACGATAGCCCAAACGCGGTCGGCATGTTTACGAACGAAGCGCAGCTAACGAGCTGTCTCGAACACCCGTGTATTGTGCCGCTTTACGATTACGTTCCCCGATTCAAGGGAAGTGGCCCGTGGTACGTGATGAAATTCGTGTCCGGCCAAACTCTTCACGAAGCGACGCAAGTTTATCACAATCGGCGGAAGGTCAAGGAAACGAAACCGCTCGATTTGGTTCTCCTTCTTGATGCGTTTTTGAGCGTCTGCCGGGCCGTCGCATTTTCCCACGATCGTGGCGTCTTGCACCGGGATTTGAAGGGGCAAAACGTCATCTTGGGGAAGTTCGGTGAAGTGTTTCTACTCGACTGGGGCCTAGCGAAACAACTAAAATTGCAGGCGGACGGCACCCCGAATCCGTATTTGTTCGATGCGGACCAGCCCGATTCCGTGTCAGGCACTGTCATGGGAACCCCGGCGTGTATGTGTCCGCAAGTCGCAGCCGGCCAAAATGCCACGAAGTTGTCTGTTGTTTATGGGTTAGGCGCC
>JANLRE010000228.1:0-2303 GCA_031368205.1 Fimbriiglobus sp.
GGCGGGCGACGCGGGTCGCGCGGCGGTCTTGGCCTTTGGGTTCGGCGTCGTCAACGAGTTTCATGAAGACACTTTCGAGGGTCTGTTTCTTTTCCACCAGGTGGCGCAACTTCAAACTCTTCGCGGACAGCATCCCCAGGACGCTGTCGATACTTTGCCCGGCGTGGATTTCGATCTCGGGTAGCAACCCCTTGTCATCGACCGTGTACCCGTGTTGGCGCAACTCCGCCGTCGGGAACGCTTGCCCGTCCACGAGGCCGATCACGTAACGGTCGGTCTGCCGCGTCAGGTCCGCGACGGTGCCTTGGCGGATGATCTCGCCCAGGTGCATGATGGCCACCCGATCGGAGATCATTTCCACCTCGCCCAGCAAGTGCGAGTTGACGAAGATCGTCCGGCCTTCCTTCTTGAGTTGCAGCAACAGTTCGCGGATTTCTTTCCGCCCGATCGGGTCCACGCCGTCGGTCGGTTCGTCGAGGAAAATCACTTCGGGGTCGTGAAAGAACGACTGGGCGATGCCAAGCCGTTGCTTCATCCCCTTCGAGAACGTCTTGATCTTGTAGTTGGCCCGTTTCTTCAAGCCGACGATGTCGAGCGATTCCGCGATCCGCCGACGCCGATCATCTCGACTGAGGCCGTAGAGGCGACCGTAGAAGTCGAGGATACTGTTCGCACTGTGGTAGCCGGGGAACTGATAATCTTCCGGCAGGTAACCGACCTTGCGGCGGACTTCCACGGCACCGGCGGGTTCGCCGAAGATCGTGGCTTCGCCGTCGGTTTTGCGAACGATCCCCAGTAAGATTTTGACCATAGTCGATTTGCCGGCGCCGTTCTGGCCGAGCAAGCCGTAAATTTCCCCCGGTTCGACTTTGATCGTCACCCCTTTCAGGGCTTCGATGTCACCGTAGGTTTTCCGCAGGTCCGATGTTGTTACGACCGCCACAGACGCCTCCCGTGTGTGCGTGAGTTCCGCCGAGTGAAGCATTAACTGGGGATTCGCTAACCCATTCAGGTTATTAACGCGAACGGATCGGGCTAGACGCGGGACGGAGGCGGTCCCGGCGAACCGGCTGCGTTAGCTGCCGGGTGGACTACCACAGTCTGTTGGCTGGTTGTCACCCGGTTGTGGCGCACCACCCGGCAGCTAACGCAGCCGGTTCGCCTGAGCCAAAGGCACCCCGCATTGAGCCAACACACACGGTCCCTACAATAACGCTGTCTGCACCCCGCTCCTCGGAGATTGATATGCGTCGCACGATGATGAAGTCGAAAATTCACCGGGCCACGGTGACGTTAGCCGAACTTCATTACGAAGGGAGCCTGAGCATCGACGAAGACCTCCTCGATGCGGCAGACATTCTTCCTGCGGAGCAAATCCACGTCTGGGACGTGACCAACGGCACCCGGCTGGTGACCTACGCCATCGCCGCCGAGCGTGGCAGTGGCGTGGTCCAGATCAACGGCGCCGGTGCTCATCTGATTCAACCCGGCGACATCGTGATCGTGGCCACCTTCACCACCTTCAAAACCCGCGACGCCCGCAAGCACCAACCGCTCGTGGTCTTCGTGGACGGCGAAAACAAAATCAAACCCGCCCCCACACCCAACGTGGATCCCAGCGAACCGACTGAATTGATGGAACCCCAGCCAGAAAAGCCAGTCAAGGCCCCAAGGGCGAAGAAGAAAGGGAAGTCATAATTATACCGAGGAGTGATTCATGACGACGATTAACATTCCGCTGTCGGACGACCGTATGGCACAGTTGAGTTCCTTGGCGCAGAAGTCAGGCGTTACCCGCGAAGAGTTCTTACGACGGCATGTTGAAGAATATCTAACCTCAGTTGAGCAGTTCCGTCAGGCAGCTACTTGTGTGCTCAAGAAGAACGAAGAACTCTACCGGCGATTGTCATGATCCGCTATTTGACTTTAACGGAGGTCATAGAATTACACCGCTTGGTCTTGAGACAGGCTGGCGGCTCTGAAGGAGTGTTAGACCAGGGTCGGTTGGAGTCAGCGCTTGCCCAACCGCAAATGTCGTTTGATGGTCAAGAATTGTACCCTACGCTAGCAGAGAAGGCCGGTGCGTTGGGGTTCTCTTTGATCTGCAACCACCCGTTTGTAGACGGTAACAAACGGATCGGACATGCGGCTATGGAAACGTTCTTGTTGCTAAACGGGTGGGAATTAGCGGCAGGAGTTGACGAACAAGAACAAGTGATCTTGCAGTTAGCATCAGGCAATTTGAAGCGTGACGAGTTTATTGCGTGGGTGTTGTCGCATCTCTCTCTAGCGGTCATGTTAAC
>JANLRE010000233.1:0-4353 GCA_031368205.1 Fimbriiglobus sp.
ATCGGGCTAACCCGGACGAACATTGAAACTGAAAATGCTACAGTTAAAACTTGAGCGGAGCGGTGATAGGAATTCGCGTTCAGTAGTTTCGTTTGGCGCGTTGGTCGGCACTGGTTGCCATCGAGAGGAACATGTCCAACGTGGTGGCAACGATCGCGGATTCGAGCCAGCGGGTGAGTTGGTCGAGGTCGCTGATGCCGCGAATTGTGGAGATGACATCGTAAGGGGCTTCCGGGAACCGCAACCGCATCACTTTGAGGACATCGCTACGCCGGGCTTCGAGCATCCCGATCGCCAATCCCTCGGCCATGCCCTCCGCACGCCCTTCGGCCGTCCAGGTTTCTTTGAATGCTAGTGCAGACATGGTTCAACTCCTGACACGGTGTTCGCAGTCCCAGTCCGGCAAGGGTAGTTCAAAAGCAGGTGTGGGGAATAAAAAAAGGCTCTCGAAGTATCGAGAGCCTGAGCAAGCACGGTTTGTCAAGTCAGTTGGAAGGTGAAATCGCTGACTTGGGTTTGGTGCTTGAGGTCATCATTGTTGTCAGGACGCCGATGGTAGCTTTTGCGGCATCGTCGGTTGCTGCCCGTTCAGGGGCAAAAGTTCTTGGCGGTAAATCGGGACATCACGCGGGGCTTCGATGCCCAGGCGAATCTTACCACGGTCGATATCAACGACCGTAATACAGATATTGTCACCGATGAATATCTTCTCACCCAGTTTCCGACTGAGAACCAACATTGCTGCGACCCTCCGTTGAGCGTAATCCTGCACGCTATTGCTGCAGAATTGTACGCCACGATTTGGAGCGCCGCCGAACCGGGTGCGGGAAATTCTGTCGGGGACGGTTTCGTGAGGTAGCCTGCGTCGTCATGAGCGGCGCAGCCAAACCCCAGCGGATCGTATTGAAACCGTTGAACTCTTACGAAATGCAAAGCGGACCGTGGTTTGCGCGCCGTTGATGCCGTGCCATGACAAAAATTCACCGGAGGGCAAGTAAAATCTTGCAAAATCGGTCGGATTGACCCAATCGGCAGGAATCGGACATCTGGGTAATCTGAGCGCAAATGAGAGGTGTCAATGCACTGACACTCTTTACGGGATCTCGGTCGCTTCAAACTGCGCGACGAAAAAAATCTGTTCGAGGGTGTCACTGGGACGATACTCGGCGGGTGGTTTACAGATGAAGCGGATCGTGTGCCGACCCGGTGGAACAACGATGGTGTAGGCTTTCGAGGTCACGTCGCGGTTAACGGGGAACCGATCGGACCAGATCGCGCCGTCAATTTTTAAGTCCGCTGATTCCGCCATCAGGTTGCCGAACACCATGTTGCATTGAAAGCGACGGGTCCGATCGGTGGGGTTGACTAGAACCAGTTCTCCGCGTCGGCTACACCAGCGGTGCTTCGATTCTTGCCCGATTGGCTCAAAGCTGACGAACCCATGCAACCACAAAACCTGTAGCCGTTCCTGCTCCTGAAGCCGAAGTGCCGCAAGTTCAACGGGGCGTTCCGCTTCCAGGCGAGCCTTGTAATTCCGCAGGTCAAGAAACACTTGCAAGCCATCGACGTGGCGCAACGGTGGGGTGGTGTTCCCGGTTCGCAGTTGGATTTCGGCGACCAGTTTTTCACCCACAGTCGGGGGGTACCCGCGTGTGTCGATGAAAAGTCCATCGAAGCCTTGCACGATCAATGCGAGCAACATTTCGTCAGGCGGCAAGTTCACGATGTGACGATGCTCGCGATCGACTTCGCGGCCTTTCATCGCGCCGAAACTCCACCGCACCGTGCGGGTGTGCAAGTAACCCCGGTTGTGAATGTAACCGCCAGCAAGGGGTGTCGCATAGTCTTCGGGGTACTTCACGTAAGGCAACATGAAGACCATGCCGCCCGGAACGGCTTGTTCGATTTGGCCGAAGAACGCCGCGTCGTCCTGATACCGCTTCGCCACGGCGGTCCGCGCACCCGCCGCATCCGCACGGAACCACGGCCGCGCCAACTCGTCCCACAGCCCGAAGGCGGCGAGCAGCACGAGAAACAAAACCCGGACGAATCGCGGCCTTTTGTTGAGGAGTTGATCGACGGCCCACACCGCAGCAAACAGAGCGAAGAACGCGATATAAATCGACACCCGGTTGTATGCCCGCACCTGGGGGGTGATGAGAAAACTAAACAGCGACCCCAGACCGCCGATCGTTCCCAACAGGACTAGGAACACCGTGAGTGCGGCCAGCGGACCGAGTGGCCAACCCGACCGCGTGGGCCGGACTAGGACGACCAAGAGCAAGAGCAATCCCGCCGTGCCGACCAGACCGAGGCTGCCGTCCCGATTTTCGTTTTCGAGCGGCCGACCTTTGATGTTGTACGTGGCTCGCAGGTCGGCTAGGGTTTGGCTTTGATGGCCCGTGACGGGCAAAACCAGATGCGTCAACTTCATCCCGTGGAACTCCGCCTCCAGGGAATGCCGGATGTGCGTACCCGAATTGTGACCGTTCTCCCACTGGTAACGGAACGTCGGGGCATGATTGGCAGCACCGACAACGACAACCACGCCGATCAACAACAGTGCTGAAGCCAACGCCCGCCAAGTACCCGTGACCGCCCAGCCGTAGAACCCTGCAATCCCATACAATGCACACGCAAAAAAGGCGTAGTACGCCCCCGCCGACCCCGTGGCCACCGCGATGAGCAGCACCGCAACCGTCCCCCAACTCCGCAACGAAACCCGATACTGTCCGCGACACAACTTCAACGCCAGCATCGCCGAGAGAGGCACGACGTAGTACGCCGCGAGGAAGTAGTGGTGCTCCCCGCGCAGGTAGTGGTACGGCTGAAATGCATACAGCAACCCGCCCACGCCCGCCGCCATCCGCGACACCTGGAAGTGCCGCAGCACCAGCATCGTCGTGACCACAGTCAGCGGATATGTAGCTAGGTAATACAGGTTGAAAACCAGCCCGGTATCGTGGGTGAAGACCGCCATCAATCGGATGATTAGGAAATGGAGATGATCGACTATCGGAAAATCATGTAGCTCCTGAACCCCCGGCGCCCCAAGTCGAGCGTTCCGCCAGTGATGCCCCCCCTCCACCGTTTCCTTCACAAGGGGCAGTATCAGCAACGTGTCTTCGTCGTACTCAAACGGAATCGACAGGTTGGTTTCAAACAGCTTCAATCCGAAAATCAGAATCAGAATGCTGACGAGAATGAACAGGACGTATAAAGCGGATTCGATCCCCAAGCCGTAACGGTTCCGGCCTTCGTTCGACTTCTGGTCTGGTATCATCGGCCACCGTCCCTGTTGCGAAAGCCACTGAGTCGCAGCAGGGAATTTGTACAAGAGATGGTCCTGGAATGCAGGACCAACAGACGTGGTAATTTACGGCTGGCTCTCCCACCAGTCGAAGCAGTGCTTCTTCATCTCAGCCGGACTGAAATTGTTTTTATCTGTGATAAATTCTTCCCCTGTGATTTCCTGAATCGCAAATCCCCACGGCAATTGATCCTTGCTGTAGCTCTCCATGATGTGTGGAATCGCCGGTAGCCCGATTGCGATAATCTTGCGAAAACTATCCGCGTTCAAGTAGTCGTCAACATTCGAGCTGAACATGACGGAATCGCAGTGTTGTTGCCATTCGTCCGCAAGCGTGGCGAAGGTATCGACGGCGTCGAGAGTTTTCATCGAGTGAACTCCGAAAGGGTTCGATTGGAGGGTGCAGTCAAGGTATGGTTCAGTGTTGCACCCCAGATCAACTCCAACGCTACATGTACCCAAGATTGAATGCGTTTCAACTCTTCGTGTAGACAGCAACGGGTTCACCATATGCGGGACCACTCAAATCTTCCGGCGTTTTGTGGCGAACTTGCGGCCCTCGGCCCAATTTGCTGCTGTAAGTTCCATTCGGTCGTTGGATTGCACCGTGCGTAATTTCCTGAATACTGCCGTCGAGATTGGTCTTGGCATACACGACAACTTTTATGGTCCCTGGTTCCAAACTCATGTCCATGCTAACAGCACGAGTGAATCCAGCGGCTATGTACACTCTATCCATCTCAGAAAACGGAGCGTTACTCAGTCCTGTTCGCGGGTTCACCCACAGATTCTGGTTCCCTAACGTGTGAGCAATGCAATTGTAATCACCTGTGTCAGGTGCTTCAACTTCGTAGTTATCGCCCAAATTGGGAAAAAACTTACCGAGAACCGGCTGGAAGTGAATTCGTAGATCGGGGTATTTGGATTTATCCATGGTGTCGATTTCGTGTTCGGGCATGGCGGTACGTTGATGGACAATTCTCAGCTTGGTTTTTCAGTCCTAAGTCCACGGTTTTTCAGCAAATCCAACTCACCGCTTGTAA
>JANLRE010000236.1:0-11687 GCA_031368205.1 Fimbriiglobus sp.
CACGAATTCTACGGGAAAGTTCAAGAGGTTCCGATTGTGCGAGCCGTTGATGAAGAGTTTACGAAATCGCAACATTGAGTATTTGACTGCAACCAACACAGTCGTTACTGTGCGATGGCTTTGCAACCCAGTGTTTGAGTCAACTGATTCTTATCCCACAAACAGGAGATTGACATGGCAGGAGATTCAGTATCAGCAGGTCCACTCGACAAGATGTACAGCAACACCAATGTTATCTTACTGGTACTTTTCGGGGTGTTTTGTAGCGGACTCGCATTAATTTTAAGTTTGGTCGCCTACTTCACGGGCAAAGACTCTAAGGCGAAATCAAACGCCCTGATCGTGATCATTGTTTCGATTATTTCAAGTATCGGATTCGGCGCACTTCGGTTCGGCCTACTTGGGTAACGCTTCGGTGAGCGTGTAGAATGAAGTGAATGGCAGGAATCACCAATTACCGTCGTCGAACCTTAATCCGGGGTTGCCTGCTGGCAATTCTCGGGCTGGGCTTCGCCGTGGTGTTGTGGGTGGTCATGCTGATTCCGCCGTCGGAACACAGTTTTTATCCGAAATGTACGCTGCATTCGACGACGGGTTTGCATTGTCCCGGCTGCGGGATGACGCGCAGCTTGCATTCGTTTTTGAACGGCGATTTTGAACAAGCAATCGCGTACAACGTGTTGGCCCCGATAGTCCTTCCCATCCTGGGCATCGCCTTGTTTCGGTCACTGTGGGCATGGGTGTGGGATTCACCGATTCCCAAGTCCGTACCGACTGCCCGATGGCGTGGTTACATCCCGTGGGTATTGGGCACCATTGTCGTGCTTTTCTTGGTTCTCCGCAACATCCCCGCTTATCCCTTTAACCTGTTGGCCCCGCACGAACTCAGCCGCTGACACGCCGCACTTCGTTGAAGACCTCCCTCAGCGGCACACCTTGTTCGCGGGCGATTCGGACGCAGTCGTCGTACTCCGGCGTGACCACGCTGAAGCCGTCCGCACGCCAGCCCTTCTTAGCGTGTACGTCGCCCCATTTCGTCGTGACTGTGACGGCTTCACGTTGTAACTTGGAACGTTGTGCCGTGGTGCGTCGGATGCCGAAGGTTGCGGTTTCACGGAAGAGTATCGTTTCACACGCGGCCACTTTCGTGGCGTCGCAAATCACACTTAACAAGACGCCGGGCCGCTGTTTCTTCATCTGAATCGGGACGCAAAACACATCCAGAACGCCCGCCAGGAACAGCGCGTCAATGGTGTAACCGATGACCTCGGCCGGGACATCATCGAGGTTAGTTTCCAGGATCGTGACCACGTCGATTTCGGTTGAAACATCAGCTGAGACGCCGATGAACAGCCGCAAGATGTTCGGCTGCTCGATGAAGTCTTTTGTTCCACAACCGACGCCGATTCGCTCGATGGTCATGACCGGGGAGTCGGTGAATTCGGTCACGACGCTGGTCAGGATTGCCGCCCCCGTGGGTGTGGTGAGTTCGCCTTTCACGACCGATTTGGCCAGGGGAACGCCCTTCAACAGTTCGACCGTACCGGGTGCCGGAACCGGCATGATGCCGTGGGCACACTTCACCGTGCCGCTGCCCGTCGGCACCGAGGAACTGGTGAATTTTTCGACGCCCAACCAGTCCAGCCCCACCGCCGAACCGACGATGTCCGCGATGCTATCCAGGGCGCCGACTTCATGAAAATGCACCCGTTCGAGCGGCATTCCGTGGGCCACTGACTCCGCAACCGCGACCTTTGTAAATATCGTGCGGGCCAACTTGCGTTGGGCTTCCGTCAAGTTTCCGCGAGCGATGATCGCTTCGACATCGGGTAAGAATCGGTAGTCCTCGGTGTCTTGCGCGATGACGTTGACCTTCGTCGCGGCAAACCCGCACCGCTTGACCTTCTCGATTTCCAACTCGATCGGTAAGCCGAGAGAATTGAGCGCGGCGCGAATTACCGTGGCCGGTACCCCGACATCTAGGAGCGCGCCGAGGACCATGTCCCCGCTGATTCCGCTGAAACAATCAAAGTGTGCAACTCGCAACGGTTCCCCTCCTGAAGTTACTCAGATTCTATTCATGTACCCCGATGTGCCTAGCGACGGGGTTCCGGGGTTTGGGCTATGTTGAAGGGTACAGGAAATCGGCGCGTAATCTTTCGGAGCAATTTTTTATGGTGGATTCGACGTTCGTCCTCGATCGTCTCGCGGCGATGGTTCAACCGGGTGGCGGCTGGGGCTATCAAGTCGGGCAACCCGCACACTTGGAACCGACCTGCTTGGCCCTGTTAGCACTGGCTGCCGATCCCGTTCGGTATGCGTCCCACATTGAAACCGCGCTGCGAGTCCTCGAATCCCACGCCCAACCGGACGGCAGTTATCGCCTGTCACGCGGTCGGCCCCAAGCCGCTTGGCCGACGGCGCTGGTGTTGTTTGCCAAAGCGGGAATGAAGCAAGATGTCACGAAGCTGAAGCCAATTGCAGACCGCTTGTTGAGCCTCGAAGGGCGTGTGGTGAAGGCTGATCCCGAAGTGGCGGACATGCTGGACATTGATTTGCAATTGTTGGGATGGCCGTGGGCCGAGGAAACGTTCTCGTGGGTCGAGCCGACGGCTTGGGCGTGTATCGCGTTGCGGGCGGCAGGGCAGGGCGACCACCCGCGTGTGGGCGAAGGCTTGCGGCTCATTCTCGATCGCGCCTTCGACACCGGCGGGGTGAATTACGGCAACCGCTTCGTGCTAGGTAAAGCCACCGAGCCGATCCCAGGGCCGACGGCGGTGATGTTGCTTGCCTTGCAAGGTGTGACCAACGAGCCGCGAATGGATGCCGCGAAGGGTTACCTTCGCGTTCACGGCGAACAGACGACCGACCTCGAACACCTAGCATGGATTAAGCTGGCACTGTCGTGTTACGCGGACGATGAGACGACTCGCAACACTCTCGTGAAGTTGGATGCACGGCTAAAAGAATCTATCACCATCGAAGTCGATGTCAGCAACGGCTTGGGCGGTGGCCCGCTCCGGTTGGCACTTGCGGCATTAGCCCTGAACACCGTGACCCGACACCCGTTCCGATTGACGGATCGCCCGATCGTCGCGGGCAGCGCTGTGATTGGTTCGACCCGCCATGCCTCGGATGCGGTGACCGTCGAAGCCGGGCCGACGCCATCGTTGGGCGAGTGGGTGAAGTCGAAGTTTCGCGGCTTCATGGTCAACGGCCTCGGCAAACTGAAAGCGATGCCGGCCACGTCTGCCGTGCATATCGCTCGGGCCAACGATTACGACGAACCGTTGACGGAGATTCTCGCCAAGCAGTTCGCACACTTTCGGGAACACGTCCCGATTGCTGGCAAGCGAATCGTGCTGAAGCCGAACCTCGTGGAGTACCACAAAAACAAGGTGATTAACACCGATCCCCGGTTCGTCGATGCGGTGATTCAACTGTTCAAGAACGAAGGGGCCGCCGAAATTATCGTGGCGGAAGGGCCGGGGCACTGGCGCAACGTGCAGTTCTTGGTCAACGAAAGCGGGCTAGGGGATGTGCTGCGGAAGCACGATGTGCGATTCGTGGACATCAACCACGACGAGCCGATGAAGATGCTCAACCTCGGTCGCACGACCGGACTGGAGTATCTGTACTTGTCGAAAACCGTGCTGTCTGCGGATGTGTTCGTCTCGTTGCCGAAGTTGAAGACCCACCACTGGGCCGGCGCGACGTTGTCGCTGAAAAACCTGTTCGGCACACTCCCCGGCATTTGCTACGGGTGGCCGAAGAACGAACTGCACTGGCGGGGCATTCCGAACAGCATTGTCGATATTGCCTGCACGCACACTCCGCACCTCGCCATCGTCGATGGCATCGTCGGCATGGAGGGGGACGGCCCGCTCAACGGGGTGGCCAAACACGTCGGGGCACTCGTCATGGGCATTGATTTGGTTGCGGTGGATGCGACGTGTTGCCGCCTGATGAAACTCCCAACGGAACGCATCCCGACGCTCGTGTTGGCTGCCCAGAAACGACTGGGTCACATGCGTGAAGAGTTGATTCCGCAGATTGGTGAACCGATCGAAGCACTTGCGAAACAATTTGAACTGCCGCCGAAGATTGAACTTCAGCTAATGCCGGTATCCGCGAAAGTGTGACTGACCCGAGGATAGCGACGCAACGTCGCTATCCTCGGGTGTCTGGCTAATGTTGTCGTGATCTATCCTGGGACCACCTGTTGTGTCTTCGCTGGTGTTGATCCGGGTGTCTTGAACAATTTCCAGCAGACCAGACCGAGCGCCAATGTCACGGATGCGGTAATCAGGATCACGAACACGATCATTTTCGAGTTGGCACTGGAGCGATGACCTTGCTTCGCACCCGATTGAAACGGGTGTTCGGGCCGCTGATACTGGCGATGAGGGTCCGATGGCGTCGAATCGTAGGCCGAGATATTGTTCGTGTTCACATCGGCTTGTGTGCCCGGCGCGAACGGGTTGGGTGGGAACGGAATATCGGATCGTTTCGATGTCAATGATCGTGACGAGGGTAGGCTAGAGTAGGGAATGCGCTCGGGTTCGCGTGCAAATGCCGGTGCCACCGTTGTCAGCCCCGACGGCGGTCGGAACGGACTATTTTGCGATTGGCTAATCGTTGATTTTAGCCCGTTGCTCGATGATCGGGATAGCAAGACGGATTTCGGAGCCGCTGCCACGACGGGTTCCAGAATGACTCCCTCATCCTGGCCCACGTCACTGTAGGCGGCCTGCGGATTATCTTCGGGAACAATTGCTTCCAAAGCCGCAGGGCTCAGCTGCGGCATTTCATCCAGTGTGGGAACCGGAATACCGACCGGAACCCAGCGTTCCAGATCGGTTGCGACTTCGTGCGGTGTTTGGTAACGTTGGTTCGGGTCTTTCGCCATCATCCGGGCGACAATATTGGCGATGGCTTCCGGCACTTCTGGCCGAATCTGGCGAATCGGCGTCGGTTCTTTGGTCCGATGCCACAACAGCTTTTGCGAGACCGTGCCGGACGGGAACGCCGGGTGACCGGCGAGCAAGAAATAGAAGCTCGCGCCCATCGCATAAATATCAGCCCGGACATCGACCGCATGACTGTTGGCGACCTGCTCGGGGGCCACGTAATCGGCTGTGCCCAGCACGATTTTGTCGTCGTACTTCACCGTCAACATGTCGGTTTGGTCCTTGTAGAACCGGGCCAACCCCATATCGAGGATTTTCGCGTTGCCTTTGCGATCAATCAGGACGTTACCCGGCTTGATGTCGCGGTGAATGATCCCGCTACGGAAGGCAAAATCGAGTCCGACCGCCACTTGCCGGATGTAGTGGACGGCCCGGCCCACGTTCATCGGACCGAACTTTTTCACCATGTCCAATAAGTTGGACCCGTCAATGTACTCCATCACGATAAAGTGCAAGTTGCCGTCTTGGTCGATGTCGTGGGTCCGCACGATGTTCGGGTGTTCAAGCGATCCGGCGGCGCGGGCTTCCCGATAGAAACGGCCGAGCGCGGCCGGTTGCTCCGCTTTGGCCGGCGGAAGGACTTTGATCGCCACGCGGCGTTTCATGTACATGTGCTCGCACAGGAACACTTGCCCCATGCCGCCAATGCCCACCCGTTCTAGCAGCTTGTACTTGCCGATCGTGAACCCGCGCCACTTGCCGAGCAAAAATTGCTCCGCCTGGAAGTTGGTAATCAAGCCGTCTCGAATCATCGAATCGGCCGTCTCCCTCGGGTCTTGCGGCAAGCCCCGCCCGACTTGACGCCGTTGCAAATAGCTAGTTAATTTCTGATCGTCGATCATCCCGCTTTTGCGGATGAGCTGGAGCAGTTCTTCAACGGAGGATGGAACGGACATCGGGTACACCGTACAAGCCGAGGGGTTTGGCAGGGCAATGATTGATCGGGTGAAGGCTAGAACAGGCTGACTCAAGACGCAAACCGGAGGTGTTCGCTTTGACCAAGACTTTTGAGACCGAGAAGGTCGGCGGAGGGCAAAGAATTCAGCCAGAGCCAAAGACCGTTCCCGATTCGTTACAGAATCGCGCCGGGTGTGAACGATACTTCACATCCGGCGCCGGATTTGAGGAAGCGGTGGAAAATTTCGTTACTGATGACGCTCTTTGATGAGCCACGGGTCGATAGTTTTTTTCTGCCAGTCCCGAAGTTTCTCGCGCAGATCGTTCCGAGTTGCTGACAGTCCCGCTTCTTCAGCCAAGTTTTTTAGCTCGTGCGGGTCGGTCGAGACATCGTAAAGTTCAATCTTGGGGCGGTTCAGGAACGCTTGAACGGATCGTGTCCCCATCAGGGTGTCGTTGCGTTTCAGAATCCCCTGCCAAGTGGGCGACTCCCATAAATCGCTGGCGTGGGGGTATTCCAACTGATGACCGTAGTTGACGATGAGTTTGTGGGTTCGCGTTCGGACCATGCGCATCGGGTAGTACATCGTGATTTCGTGAAACTGGTGCGAGCCGTACACCACGTCCCAGCCTGCTGCCGTCGGGTTTTGAAGGAGTGGCAGGACCGATCGTCCGGGTTGTTGCCCCGGTTTTTTCGCAGTCGCGTAATCGAGAATGGTCGGCGTGATGTCGGTCCAACTGACCATCGCGTCGCACGTCTGCCCGCCTTTTTGTCCGGGACTGCGCACGATGAGCGGCAGATGTAACCCGCTGTCGTAGAGCGTCGTCTTTGCGCCGGGAAAGGGGATGCCGTTGTCGCTGAGGAAGATGACCAGGGTATTTTCGGCACACTTTGTTTCGGTCAGCACTTTTTGAAGCAGCCCGACACCGTGATCGAGACGGGCGATCGACTGGTAATATTCCGCCAGTTCCGCACGCACCTCGGGTTGGTCGGGCAGGTGGTACGGGACGGGAAGCGATTTGGGATCAAACTTCACGGTCGGCACACTGGCGGGGTACTTGGCGTCGTTGGCAAAACCTTTGGCGGCCCGGTGCGGGTCTTGGAACCCGACCAGCAAGAAAAACGGCTTGCCGGCACTGTCCGTGATGAACTTTTTGGCGTTCTCCGCGATGACCACCGGGTTGCGACCGCACGGAATTTCCGCATCGAACGGGTAGACTTCCTTCGGCTGAACGTGCAACTTCGACACAACACCTGTTCGATAACCGTGCGGGGCCAAGAGTGCGGGTAGCCCTTTCACGTTCCGAAAGCTGTAAGCATTGTGCGTAGCATGGGCGAGACCATATTGTCCGCTCATGTGAGTTGGCAACCCGGTGAGCAACGTCGCCCGACTCGGACTACAGGATGACACACTGGCGAAGGCATTCGTGAACCGCGTTCCACTCGCCGCGAGGGCGTCGATGTTCGGCGTTTTAGCAAGCTTGTCGCCATAACACCCCACTTGCATCCCGAGATCGTCCGCCACGATGAGCAAGATGTTTTTCGGTTCAGCACCGAATACGGGAGCCTTGCACGCCAGCAATAAACCCAGCAGAACCAAACAGCGTTTCATGAGAACAACTCCGGAGGAGAGAACGGGTACGGATCGGAGTGTAATCGGAAACGTGGCTGATTACGAGCAAGTGCCGGGTTTTGCCGGGCGCTGCGACCCCGATCGGGGTCGTTGAAAATGTGTGCGGAGGGTACCTGGGGTGTCGCTACGCTCAACCCCAGGCTAATGGCTGCAATCCCTTCGGGATAAAATCCAAACCGGAACATCCCTTGGGGATGAAACTAACCTGAGGCATCCCGGTAGGGATGCCAGCCATTAGCCTGGGGTTGAGCGCAGCGACACCCCAGGTGCCCCCCGAGCGCAGCGACACCCCAGGTCTTGGGACCAAGCGCAACGACACCTCACAGGTTGTTTGGTTGCGGCGAACCGTTCGCGGTCGTAAACTATCCGCCACGTTCGGTTTTCTCACCCCTCCGATTGGAGACCCTCCCAATGAACCGCCGCGACTTTCTCAAAACATCGACGATTGTTGCATCGACTGCCGTTGCGACATCATCAACTGGCCCGATGCTACTCGGCGTTGAAGACAAAGCGGGTAGCAAAGCGCCGCGTGTTGGCACGGGTGCGCACACCTACGAGTGCGACCACGATTGGGCACGGCTACCCGGTGAACTGGAATGGCAAACGACCCACAACATTGCCGTCGATTCGGCGGGGTTGGTGTACGTTACGCATGAAGGCCACAAGGGTCGCAAAGGGACCGACACCGTGATGGTCTTCGACGACAAAGGCGGGTTTGTCCGGTCGTTCGGCAAGGAGTGGCACACTGGCGGGCACGGCATTGACATTCGCAAAGACGGCAACGAGGAGTTTTTGTACCTGACAAACACATGGGCCAAGGCGCCGAAAGTGGCGAAGGCGACGTTGAAAGGCGAAATCGTTTGGCGTAAAGAACGCCCCGAGATCAAGGAGTACGAAAACCCCAAGGCGAACTATTACCCCACGAACGTGGCGTTTTGCCCGGACGGCAGCTTCTTCGTCGGCGACGGCTACGGGTCCAACTACCTGATGAAGTACGACACGGACGGCAAGCTCGTCAAAGTCTTCGGGGGCACTGGCGAGACCGACGGCAAGTTCCGAACGGCCCACGGGAACTGGGTCGATACGCGCAATCCGGCCAACCCGGTGTTGGTGGTCTGCGACCGGGCGAATCAACGGCTCCAGTGGTTCGATTTGGACGGCAAGTTCCTCCGCGCCGCGAAACCCCGAGAAATGGTCTCGTTCCCCGCCCACATCGACATTCAGGGCGATGTCATGATGGTGGCCGATTTGCACGCCCGCATCAGCCTGTTCGATAAGTCCAACACGCTGATTACGCACCTCGGGGAAGATGTCCGTTGGCGGGCGTGGGTCGTCGGGTCGCTCGACGGAAAGAACAACCTCGGACCGGCGGTTCGCAGCCAACCGAAAGCCTGGGAAGCCGCCAAGTTCGTTCACCCTCACGATGCATGCTTTGACGCACACGGCAACATCTACGTCGCGGAGTGGGTCGAAGGCGGCCGCATTTCGTTCTTGAAGAAAGTCGGTTAACCAGATCACCACGAATCACACGAATCGGACGAATATGACATTTTGAATGGGTTGGGATGATGGAACTGATCCTCGCGTGATGCTCATCGCTCACTTTGGTTCTGATTTTATTCGTTCGATTCGTGTAATTCGTGGTTCAATCTGTTAACGGTGGGGGGATTTGGTGTTGTTCGTCGGAATCCCGTCGCGGTTCGTTACAATAGATACGATGAGTGATTGTGTGAAGCCTCGAAGATGATCCCGCCCCGTATCGACTCTGAGAATCGTTGACATGAACTCCCCGCCGCGTCGTTGTCCTAGCTTATCGGTTTGTTTCGCAGTGGTCGGTTGCATCACACTGGTTCCGCTCACAGGATGCAGCCCGCCGGAAGAGGTTCGCACCTACACGGTGAAGAAACAACCGGATGCACCCGCCCAGACAATCGAAACGCCCCAAGGGGCGATTAAGTCGCGGATACTGGGCGGCATCATCCCCATCGGCAACGGGGGCTTTTACTTCCTGAAGTTCACCGGCCCGGTTGAAAAGATTGATCCGCACGAAAAACAGCTCTTCGCGTTGCTCAGTTCAATCCGACTCGATGATGTTCGCAAGCCGCCAACCTACACGGTGCCCGAGGGCTGGAAGGAAAGCGGTGGCGCGCAAATGCGGTTGATGTCCTTCAACGTCGGGGTGCCGGGAACGCCGGACCCGTACATCTCGACGCCACTCGGTGGCACGTTACTCGACAACGTGAATCGGTGGCGGAAAGAAGTGGGCTTAGCGGACGTGACCGAATCGCAATTGCCCCAAGTGGCTCCCGAAATCTTACTCGGATCGAAAACAGCTTACAAAGTCGATTTCCGTGGCCCCGGCGGCGCACCGCAACGCCCCATGCTGGGTCGCTAAGAGTGGGCCGTTAAGAGGAGAGATACACGATGAGTTCCCAATTGATCGACACCCGCGATAGGAACGCCCCGGAAATCCACGTGACCAAACCCGCCGTGCGGTCCGTCAACCCGATCTTGGCCGCGTTGAAAACGGTGGCGTCGTTGAAGTTGACGGTGTCGCTGTTTGCGATGTCGATTATCTTGGTGTTTTTCGGCACCGTGGCGCAGAAGAACGCCGGAATCTGGTCCGTCGTCGATCAATACTTTTGGTCGTGGATGGTCTGGATCGACGTGCAACTACTCGTTCAGTTCGGCCAAATCTTTTTCAGCGTCCCGAGCCATTGGACGACCAGTCTGTCGATTCCATTCCCCGCCGGGAAGACCATCGGTGGGTTGATGTTTATCAACCTCGTCTCCGCCCACCTCGTCCAGCTTTACAACATCATCAACGTGACCGCGAAGCAGGCGAAAAAAGGGTCGGCACTGGGTGACGTGTTGAAGGTACTCGTCAAGCGATCCGGAATCTACATCCTGCACGGCGGGATGTTGTTACTGTTTGTCGGCGAGTACATCACACGGGAATTCCAAGTCGAACAGAACATGGTCATCACCAAAGGTGGTTCCGCGACGTTCAGCTTTGACACCCGCAACCACGAACTCGCCTTCATCGACCGTAGCAATCCCGACGAAGAAAAAGTGACGGTCATTCCATCACGGATGCTCAAAGAGGCACTCAGAACCGCGACGCGAGTGTCCCACCCGGACATTCCTGTCGATGTCGAAGTGAAGCAATACTTCACCAACTCGAAGCTCCGCGATTTGCAACAAAATCCAGAACGCAAAGAAGAAAACCCCGCAACAGTGGGGGTAGGTTTGGAGGGACTGGCCGAGAAGATTTTCGACGGTGCGGGCACGGACACCGAATCGAAAATCGACATGCCCGCCGCCTACATCACGTTGTACTCCAAGGGGACCAACGAACCACTCGGCACCTACCTCGTAGCGGCAATTCTCCTGAACGCCAAGCAGACGGTTACCGTTGACAAAGTGCCGTATCAGGTGGAGTTGCGGTTCAAACACTATTACAAGCCGTACAAAGTAGAGCTGACCGACTTCACGTTTGAAGAATACATCGGCACCCGTAAGGCGAAAAACTATACCAGCCATGTCCGGTTGACTGACCCCGAAACGGGTGAAGACCGCCAGATCGCCATCTCGATGAACAACCCGCTCCGCTATCGTGGTGAGACGTTCTTTCAGTCCGGGTTCCAACAAGAGACGACGACCACGACGTTACAAGTTGTGCGCAACCCCGGATGGAGGATTCCCTATATATCCTGTGTCATGGTCGCGTTCGGGATGTTGTTGCACTTTAGCATCGGGCTGTTCACGTTTGCCCAGACAACGTCTGGGTATCGCAAAGAAGCAAAGGCCGTGACCACCGGAATTGTTGCGCTCCTGAGTGGCCATTTGGGCGTGCTGATTAACTTGTTGTTACGCTCCCCACGGGCAGTTCTACCAGCGCAAGAACGCCCTTCCGTGATGGCCCGATACATCCCGTGGGTGGCCCTGGGGATGGTCGTGCTTTACATCGGTAGCATCGCCATGCCGGGGCGTCCGGAATCGAAGTACAACTTGCAAGAATTGGGTCGGTTGCCGGTCGTCAAAGACGGGCGAACGCAACCCCTGGATACCGTCGCCCGTGTCCAACTGCGGATCATCACGCACCGGGAAGATTACGTGGACGACGCGGACAAAAAGCAACCCGCGATCAAGTGGTACCTCGACTCGATGGCGGGAACGGCTGATG
>JANLRE010000261.1:0-1019 GCA_031368205.1 Fimbriiglobus sp.
TCCACCGCACGGTCCCACTGTGCAGCACGATCCGGTCGGCGGGATGCACTACATCCGCCGGGCAAAACCGCGCGTGTTCTGGCTTGATCTTGCCGTCCTTCACCCACTGTCGTTCCGTCTTGGAATCCACTGGTGGCATCTCCTTCTGCCAGCGCCAGATTGGCTTGCCGTCGGCGTCCAGGTCGAGCGCAGTGGCCTTACCGTCTCCTGCCAACTTGGCGCAGGTGAACGCCTCGTACTTGTCGGGATCGAGTACGTCCTTCAACGTCGCCGGGACGCGGACGTTCGGATTTGGACTGCCGAATAGTAGCCACTTGGTGCCACTTTCCTCGAAAGCGATGGGGTGTCCAGCGGGCCTCCGCCACGTCTCTTTTAACGGGAGTTGCTTGGCCGATTTGAAGATGCTCGTCTCGTCGTCGAATACCGCGATGCCCTGTTCAAACTCGCCGTCCAAGCCCTTCCGCCGCGAGTAGTGGCTGACGAGTTTCTCCACCCCGGCGGCGGCGGGCACGACGACCAGCGCCCCCACCCAAACGACGCCTTCCGGGCGTTCCGGCAGTGGCATCATGGCTCGGGCGAACCCGTCCTTGGCCACGAAATACTCGAATGCAATTCCCGGCGCCGGGTCACATTTCGGGTCTGTGGGATCGAACAGCGGCGTTGTAGCCCCGGCCATGCGGAACAGCCCGAGCGGGTAGCTCATGCGCTGGGTGTCGCCCCAGAACCAGTACACCTTGTTGCGGTACCCGATCGCCTGCACGCTATCTTGCCCGGCGACCTTTCCCCGGTTGTGCGGTTCGGGCAACGGTATCTTGTGGCCGAGCAAAATGCTGTCGCGGTACAGCCCTTCCCCCGTCAGCCGGCAGAGCCGTTCCGCGACATTTCGCCGCGTGAGTTGAATCTCCGCAACCGCCCCGGCCCGTGGGGTGATCTTCGCGCCCGCGAACCCGAACCCGTCCTTCTTCATCTCGTACCCGTGACTACGGACGGTGAAGTACACCTCCTGCCCCATCAACCCC
>JANLRE010000320.1:0-3294 GCA_031368205.1 Fimbriiglobus sp.
CAACAGGTGTCGCTCGTAGCCGGGGCCGTGTTAGTGGCAGCCACGTTGCTGGCGGCCCTGTTCGTGATTCGCTTCCTGCAACGGGAACGACGGCGAGAATTCGAGAGCCTGACAGTTCAAGCCGAGGCCGAACACCGGGAACGCGAGTTGTTAGAAATTCGCGTCCGCCAACAGGATGCCGAACGGGCACGCGACGAACTCGACCGCAAGTTATTGGAGCAACAACTCGATGCCGCGACGTTGCAAAAACGGGCCGATGAAGCGGAGAAATCGACACTGGAAATGAAGTCCCAACTGTACGCCAGCATCGGCATCATGGCCGGGTCGTATGCCCACAACATCAAGAACCTGCTGGTCCGCCCCAACGATCTGCTCGCCCGTTGCATTGAAGCGAACGGCTTGACCCGCGACCAATCCGGAATGCTTCTCGAAGTCCGCAGTACCCTCGGCACCGTGACCGAACGGTTGCAAGAAATCCTCCGCACCGTGCGCCGCGACCCGAACCGCGCTGAGATGACGCGACTCGACCTCAACCAACTCATCCGGGAAACCACGCGGACGTGGGACGAGATCGGCCGCGAAAAGTGGAAGCTCCGCATTTTCGACGAAAAGCAACCCGGCCCGCTGTGGGTTCGCGGCGATTTGTCACACCTTCAACAAGCCATCGAAAACCTAGTTTTCAACGCCCGCGACGCCACCTTTGAAATGCGCAATCACCTGCGGGAAGAAACCCGCCAAGATGCGAGTCTCGACAACAATGTCCGGCGGCAACGGTTGATCGAAGCCGCCGGGTGGCGTGGCGAAGTCCACTTGCGGTCCTTTGAAGAACCGGACGCGATCGTGCTGGAAGTCCGTGATAACGGCATCGGGATGACGGAAGAAGTGCGTGAAAACTGCCTGACAACGCACTTCACCACGAAGCGGGATAACGCCCTGTACGAAGGCTACAACGCCGGAATGGGACTCGGACTTTCCTTCGTGGCAGTTGTGTTAGAGCACCATGAGGCGAAGCTAGAGATCGAATCCCAACCCCTGCATGGCGCACTGTTCCGCATCCGTTTTCCGCGCGATGACGGCAGTTCAACTACGCCGGTTCAACCGCCGTCGCGGGCAGTTGCCACTTGATCGGTAGTTGACCGGATTCAACAAGTGCTTCATTCACTTTCGAGAACGGCTTGCTGCCGAAGAAGCCAGTGTTGGCCGACAACGGCGAGGGGTGGGCCGATTTCAAAATCGTGTGCTTGGTCCCATCAATCAGGCTCGCTTTTTTCTGCGCGTAGGCACCCCATAGCACGAAGACCACACGGTGCGGCAACGCATTCACGGCTTTCAACGCGGCATCGGTGAAGGTCTCCCAACCCTTATTGGCATGGGAGGCGGGCTTACCGGCACGAACTGTGAGTACGGAGTTCAGCAACAGCACGCCTTGTTGTGCCCACGAGAGCAAGTAACCGTGTTTAACAGGCACAATGCCAAGGTCGTCTAGCAACTCTTTGTAGATGTTCCGCAACGATGCCGGGATGGTGACACCGGGCCGCACGGAGAAGCACAAGCCGTGCCCCTGCCCCGGCGTCGGGTACGGGTCTTGGCCCAGAATCACGACGCGGACTTGCTCCAACGGTGTGTACTTGAAGGCGTTGTAAACATCGCCTTCCGGTGGGAAGATCGTCTCCGTGGTCCGCTCATCGGTCACGAATTTCTGCAATTGGGCAAAGTACGATTTTGCGAACTCCGGCCCCATCGCCGCTGTCCATGACTGTGGAAAGCCGGGTGGAAGCGTTACCGTAGCTGGTAGATCTGTGACGGGTTCATCCGTAAACAACGAACCCGTTTGCACGCTCGATTTTTTGGCCATCGGTTAACTCGTATCCTGGTGAAAAATGGAAAGAGGAAGCATACCAAACCAAAACCCAACGCGACCAGCACCGTGACAGAGTTGGGACAGGGTTCGTGCAAAATCTCTTGTCATTTCAGTCAGGACGGGTATAGTTCAAACACGTTGGTCACAATGCGTCCCCGTAGCTCAATTGGATAGAGCGTTGCCCTCCGGAGGCAAAGGTTAGAGGTTCAACTCCTCTCGGGGATACTGCAAATCTTAGGGTTTCTAGCAATTCACCCGACTTCACGTAAACTGGATAGGTGCAGTAATCTGCACATAAGCCATTGTTGCCGCCGTTAAAAGTTGGCGTCGTAAACTGATTTGCGGGTGGGGTGTTTGTAATTGCGTTGCTCTTCAGAAGGCGTGAGGTGAGGAGATGTCTGAAGAGAGGGAGCCGCTTGCCTTGGCGTTGATCGTGTGTGACGGCGTTCACAGTGATCCGGGGACGGGCAAGAAAACCTTACTTGGCTTGTTTTCAGTTGTTATTGGCCCGAAGTTCCCATTTGTCGTTCCTCAGATTTGCATATACGCAGCGATCACCGAATGCATCGGGCCGACCACCATCAAAGTTAGGATCGTTGACGCGAATGAAGAGCGGGAGCCGGTTGTTGATGTTGACGGGAAAGTTGAATGTGAAGACCCGCTTGCCGTTCTTGATCTGGCCTTCTTTTTTGGCGAATCTAGTTTTCCAGAGGCAGGAGAGTATAGGGTTCAGCTTTTTGCCGCCGGAGTTCCGATCATGGAACGGCGTTTGATGGCCATTATGGTAGAACCTGGCTTGGTAGAGGGGCCAAATGATGTCTGAACACCACGTTTGCAATGTAGAAACCCGACCGGATTGCTCGTTTGAATTCGGGAGAATTCCTCAGCCGGAGTTTGTGTTTGGTAACACGCTGTCAGAAGTTAGGTCGATGCAAGCGCCATTCTCAGCCGTGCGACCTTACATGAACGGCAAACCGCTTCGGCGACCATCGCGGCATTCAAAACGGCGTTGTTCGGTCTATTTGATCCCCGAAGATGAGGGCGGGTTCTCGGTCGTGGCGGCTGACCTCCCCGGAGTCGCAAGCCAAGGTGAAACCGTTGAAGAAGCCCTGGCGAACATCAAAGAGGCTTTTGAAGGCGTCATCCGCTGCTACAAGAACGACTCCCGCAAGATACCTTGGCTCGCCGAACCAGAAGAGCCGGAAGCTGGGGCGCTTATTCGTTCAGTTGTGGTTTATGGCTAGCCTTCCAGTCGTGACCGGCCCGGACGCAATTCGAGCATTTCAACAAGTTGGCTTTACTCTTGACCGGGTGTCAGGCAGTCACCACATTCTCAAGCGCGAAGGTCACCCCTTCGCGCTGAGCGTTTCCGTTCACGGGCGACAGTCGCTAAAATCGGGAACCTTACGCCAACTCATCCGCGCCTCAGGTTT
>JANLRE010000363.1:0-1024 GCA_031368205.1 Fimbriiglobus sp.
CAAAGTTACCCGGTACTCGATACTTCGACTCTCACGGGAACGGGAGCCAGTCAACAAGGGATCATTTATAAAGACCTGGGGATCGTGTTACGGATCACGCCCCGGATCAGCCCGGAAGGCCGAATCTTGATGCGGGTTGAACCCCAGATTAACTCGGTCGATCCGACACCTGTCAACCTGGGGGCTGTCGGAATCGGGACGGCATTCAACGTCCAAACGGTCCAAACGACGGTCAACGCTTCGGACGGCGAAACGGTGATTCTTGGGGGGTTGATTAGCAAGCAGAACAACCGGCAGGAAAACAAGATTCCGGTGTTGGGCGACCTCCCCTGGATCGGCTCCGCGTTCCGCTACCGAACCCAAGAGCAAAGCCGTCGGGAAATCATCTTCATCATGACGCCGCACATCATCCGCAACGAAGCGGACATGCAACGGCTCGTGGGTCAAGAAGGACAAAAGATGTCGTGGGGCATCAAAGATGTTGATGCCGTTCACTCGCACGGCACGGCAATCCTGAGCGGGCAACAACCGCCGGCCCAAGCCGGTTGGGGTGGCCAAGCGATCAACCCTTACTACTGCCCACCGGGTTACCCGTACATCGAGACGGCACCCGTGATCGAAGGACAACCTTCGCCGTTTCCGGCCCAACAGCCCGGCGCGAGTACCTTCCTGGGCAAGTGGTCCCTGGGCAAGTGGTCCCGGCACCGTCGGGGGTAAACTCCGGCCAACTGATTCCACCAGCACCGATACCAGGGTTGCAACCCGCTTTCCCTGGTAGCCTTAGCAGTCTGGCACCCGTGCCCGGCGGCCCACCCCGGTACATGATGGTCCCAACTGGCATGATGCTGCAAGCACCACAACCCACGCAACCACCCGCCCCGACGCCAGCAGGGAATGGATTCCCGCAGACGCAAGCCACGGGCGAACCGACGATCTTCGTGCCACCCGGCGGCGTGGTTCCGACCAGCGGGACGGCTCCGGCTCCGCAGAACTCATCCAAGGAGGGAAAACCGTGGAACGTGTA
>JANLRE010000460.1:0-3692 GCA_031368205.1 Fimbriiglobus sp.
CCCGCAGGGGTTCCATCGTTCCTTGTGGCGCAAATGTAACCCCTTCGGGGTAAGATCCGTTTCCGGTCCGACCCAGGGTGCGCGGCGAAGCGCCGCGACCCTGGGCTATTCCATTCAACCCCTTCGGGGTAGTCCGAACGCGCAACTTCAAAAAGCGCAGCGACACCCCAGGTCGCCGATTCCCCGCCTCATCTGAGCATCCCGGTAGGGATGCCAGCAATTAGCTTGGTGTTGAGCAGCGACACCCCAGGTCACTTCCGTCAGGAATCCCATCAAATATGTCATCCACCCCCGAACCTGTTGCCCCTGGAAGGTATCGTCATTACAAGGGTGGCGAGTACCAAGTCATCGGCGTGGCCCGACATAGCGAGACGCACGAATGGTACGTGGTGTACCAACCGCTCTACGGCGACCACGGGTTGTGGATTCGGCCACTGTCGATGTTCACGGAAACCGTGACACACGATGGCCAACAAATCCCACGATTTCAACGACTGGATTAAACTCGCCCCCGATTCAAGAGCCGCCGTTCCGATCACCCACTTTGGGCGAAACGAACGGCGGTCTGACAGGGGGTTATCATGGCGAGTGTTGTGACCGAATCGTGCGTGAATTGTAAGTACACCGATTGTGTTGTGGTCTGTCCAGTTGAGTGCTTTTATCAAGATGCGACACAACTCTATATTGATCCGGAAGATTGCATTTGCTGCGAAGCTTGCCTACCCGAATGCCCGGTTGAAGCGATTTACAACGATGACAACGTCCCGCCGAAATGGCAAAGCTACATCGCACTCAACAAGTCCCGCACCCAAGAATTGATCCAACTCGGCACTGCACCCATCACCGAAAAACAAGACCCGATGGTGGCGTGAGACCACAAAGGCCACCCGGAGTGTCGCTAAAAATCCCAGGCGGTGCGGACGCCGAAGCCGTGGAGGAGGCCGTTGGCGGCACTCCCGGTCACGGTGCGATCCGTGAGCACGTAGTTCGCCTGCATCTTCAAGTTCGCGGTCATGAACCAGTTGACCCCCGCGACGAACTCGTGCGTGACGCCACCTTGAATGCCCTTGCTCGTCAGGTCGAGGTACGAATAGCGTAGGGCGAGTTGCCACGCCCCGAAGCCGCGCTTCTCGCCCGTCCAACTGAACGGACGCTTCGGCGTGACCCGCGTGAACGCCATGCGCTCGTGGTCGTAGCTGCGGTGTTCGCCGGTCAGGAAGTAGTGAACTTCAACGTAGCCGCCGTGGTAGAACGTCGCGCCGAACGGGACGCGCGCGGTGCCGACTGGAAGTTCCGTTTGCGAGAGCCAAGACAGGTAGTATTCGGACTGAAACGAGAACGGCCCGACCACGCCCGCCACTTCCGGCACGAGGGTTTGTTGACGGCTGCCGAAAATGACACCCGTGTCCTGAATCAGGCTCGCCAGGGCACTCGGCGCACTCCGCACGCCGAACCGGGTCCGGTAGCGCGTTTGATCGTCGTCAAGGTCGCGGTGACTCGCGGCTACACCGACATGCAAAAGCTGTTCACCCTGGTTCTCGTAAACCGGCAGTAAAACCAGCCGCCCGGTCACGTCCAACTCGTTGCGACCGACGTTGTAGCCGAAGATGCTGCGCGTGTTCTTGAACAGTCCGATGGAGTAGTACCCGCGCTTGTCGGCCAGGAAGTTTTGGAACGTCGTGCCGCCCATCGAAAACCCGTTGTTGCCGTTCTCCGTGAAGGCGTCGAACGCCGGCGAGCGTTCGAGAAAGTTCAGGTATTTACTGCTGGTGGTGTGCTCGAACGAGATCGGTTGCTTCTGATTGCCGATGCGGATGTTGCCGAGGTAAGGCACCTCGCGGAACGTGACGTTCAACTCGGTCGGCACCGTCACACTCTCGGTCCGGAGCGGGCTGGGGTTCACCACGAAGGCGTTGGCGAAATCGTACTCGACTTTGAACTCGATCGTCTTGTTGTACGCCCCGTCCACGCCAAGCCGCGACCGCCGGACCGCGACGCCGTCCTCGAACGGCATGACACCGGGAAGGTTCTGGCGAATGCCTGTCGGCGCCGCGTACAGGACCGAGTCGAACTGGAACCGGCCCACGGGTTGAAACGTAAACAGGCCGTCGTCACTCGTGAAGACCGGCCCGTTTTTCCACTTGCCGTTCAAGCTCAACGGGTCGGGTTTCTTATCTTCGGCACGCACTCCCGACGGGATCGCTGGCGAACCGGAGTCACTCGCGACCGCTGGTAGGAGTTCCGGTTCCTGCGAACGCCCAGTGGAAAGCGCGACGAACACCACGAGCAAACAGAATCCGTACTTCACAGCCGTCCTCCAAGATAGGGTGGGTGGCAATAGTCGTGTGAACTCAAGGTGTCTAGAGCGGCTTTGTCTGCGCTTGAATCGGGGTAGACCCCGGTTGGCGGGGGCGGTATTCTTGAGCCTACTTTTCGTGGATCGACTGCGCATGGGAGGCTGTCGATGATGCTTCGCCTGATCGTGATTGTGGCATTCGGTTTGTTCAACTTGATCCCGTGCGTGGGGTGTTCACGCAATCTTCGGAATGGGCTTTCACGCGAAACATCGCCGCAATTGCCGTCCGCACTCAGTCGAGATCTTGCCCACCAAGCGCCGGTAAATGCGCCGCAACCGCCGATGCCCCCACCGTTGCCGGGTGAGCCGATCCTTGCGCCGCCCCAGTCGAACGCCATCACGGGGAACATTCCGGTGCTGCCGAACGGCGGGCCGGCCGTGCCGATGACGTTCACCCCAATCGGGACGGAAGAATTGATCTCGACGGCAGACACCGACGACCGAAAACCGTTGCGAGAACGGGTGGAAGTGAACCGTAAGAATCGCGACGAACGGCGAACTGAGACGAAACCTGAAACCCCAGCCAAAACTGAGACGCCCGCAAAGCCTGATGCGACGGCCAAAGAGACCAACACCGACCTCGGTGCGGTCAAGAAGTTGCTGAACACGTCGTTGAAACGGTACGCCGAAATCGCGGACTACGAGTGTCGTCTCATCAAACGCGAGGTCGTCGGTGGTAAGCAACTCCCGACCGACGAGATTCTGTACCGCTTCCGCAAAGAGCCACTCAGTGTGTACATGAAGACGCTGTCCGATGCTGGGCAGGGCCGCGAAGTGATGTTCGTGAAAGGCCAATTCGGCGACAAGATGCACGTCATCACGGGCAAGGGCGACAACTTGATTGTGGGCGTCGGGTACAAAACCGAAGTGGACCCCGATAGCAAAATGGCCACCGCCAAGAGCCGGTATCGGGTGTACGAAGCCGGGTTCGGTCGCACGTTGGCCGGTTTGACCAAAGCCGTCAACTCAATGGAAGCGGGTTCCGGAGCCGTGAAGGTACTCGGGTTGGTTGTGCGCAAGGAATTTGACTACACGCTCGAAGCCGTCGAAGTCACGCTGAAACCGGGCGACGATCCGCTGCTCGATAAGGGCGGCAAACGGCAACTCTTCTTCGACGCCAAGCCTGATTCCCCGTCGTACATGTTGCCGGTGTTGGTCATCACCACAGACGCCGCTGGCAAAGAAGTCGAATACTATTGCTTCGACCGCCTGAAAACGCCGACCGGCCTGAAAGACACGGATTGGAACCCGGCGATGCTGGGTAAGAAAAAGTGAACCACGAATTACACGAATCGGACGAATAAGACCAATCTAGGTATTACGCAGTTGGGATACT
>JANLRE010000477.1:0-18660 GCA_031368205.1 Fimbriiglobus sp.
CCCCGCAGCCTTCCTCCAGCACCGCCTCGAACCGTTTCACGTTTCGTCGAATCTCCTCCGGGACTTGGTCCCAGATTTCTTCCCTCGTCAGTGCGACACGGTCGTCGCCTTCGGGCAGGATGGTTAACAAACACTCTCGCAACTTCGTTCGCCGATCGTCCTCGTTGTCTTCGCGGCGTTTGACGCTGTCGCTGCCACGGTCCGTTGATCGACCACGTGGTAGCTTTGGCCGTCCTTCGCCCTCTCGATCAGGGTGTCGTCCGGGATGGGTCTAGAAAACTTTTCCGGCGCGGGCGGCATGGGATCCGTTACGGCTTGCGAGGAACGAACGTGAAGTCCGGGTCGGGTTTCGGCTTGGCTTTTAGAACATCGGGTAGCCAGGATTTGAACGTATCCGGCAACTCCCGGATCCCACTTCCGAACTGACGCAAGCGATCGCCGGCGATCGTTTCCTGGGTATAGGACACGGTCGGCTTGCCGCAAATTCCGAACGTCAAGGTCACCGATTGCGGGCCGTAGTCGTAGCGGATAGTCCGGCCGGTGTACGTCACACGCGGGGCGCCGGGCGGGATGGTGATGGGGACATAAACCCGTTCCCCCGTCTTGGGGTGGTTGACGGCAATGATGACGGGTCCACCGGGGAGCATCGGCCCTTGAAACGTCCGATCCCCGGTGTAGTAGAAGCGGTGAACGACGACGGCGGGTGGAATTTCGACCTGTTGGAGACCGTTCAGACCGGGTCGAACCATCACCGCAGGCTTGCCGGTCGGGTCCACACCCGGATCGAGAATTTCAATTTCCTGCGTCGGCGGGACTGGTGCCGCTGGCCGGGAGCCAACTGCAATTGCAACCGAGCTGAAACCTAAAACTGCTGCGAGTACCGCAACGCCACGAACCCATCGGCTTCCCTGCTTGCTCATCACGTCCCTCCTGGACATTACCGATACGTGAACTCAACTTCCACGCGGTCGATCAGTTCAAACGAACGCCGCACCGCGTCACTTCGGCCTTCCATCCGCCCACTGTATGGCTCGGCACGCTGCACCATGAACGGGTCGAGCGGTAGCTCGATCAACGCCGGTTTCCCAATCGCCGACCCGAGCCGTTCATCGCGCAGCGGCGACAACCCGTAGCCCCGTACCCGCAAAACAAACAAGTTTCGTCGCAGTTGTGTTGTCTGAAGCACCGTTTCCAACCGTTCGTTAACCCGGAGTGGGGAAGCGGCATCCAGTCCGACCCGTGGGTTCTGATCGGCCCGAAAGCTCACCAGATACCGCCCGTCGTCGTACAGCGTGACCGCGACCCGCGACACAAAACAGTGGTCGATCTGAAGCCGCGAATCGGCCAATTGAAACACAACTGGTGGTCGCGGCGTGTTGCCCAAACCCGTCGGCAACGGCAGTTCGTCGAAGCGTGTCGGGTCCACAACTTCGGACGCCAAAACCGGCACCCGAATCAGACTCGCGGAGGTCGTGGTCGGACGCGGTTCGTCCGACGTGGGCCGGTAGGGGTAACACGGAATGCCGGGCAGCGGCTTGGGCCGCGTGCGGAGTGTTGGCAGTTCCGCCGCCAGGCTTGTTGCCGTGCAAAATCCGATCACGCCAATTGCCCACAATCGCCGGTTCATCGCGTCGCTCCGTGACGGGAACGCGGCAAGTTTTCCTCGCCGCCGACAGTACCACTGATACTGTCGGCAGGCGTGGAAGAAAGTCGTCACAGCGTTGTGCTAGAAGGGCGATCCTTCCCGCGACAGGACTGTTATTTCCCGGACAATCCCACGAATCAGCGGCTCACGCCGATCGGCTGGTAGGTGCCAATCGGAGCCGGTGGTTGTGCCGGAATCGGGTTCGATGGTACCAACTGCGATTGAATCGGCGCAGGCGGGGTAGGCTGAAACGGTGGGATTGATTTTGGCGGCGACTGCGATGCCAGGCCCGAATGTGCTGGGACCGGAATGGCAGGGATCGTTGGGACGGTACCATTTCGGACCATCGGCGGGACGCTTCCGCGTGGCGTCACCGTTGTTGAGATCGTCCCGTTCGGAATTTCGCGCGGCGCCATTTGCGGGTAGTTCCAGCGTTCGTTGCCCGGCGTGGCATTTTGAAAGGGATCGAAGAGCGGGTCTTCGCTGCGATTCACCGGGGTTCGGGGCGCAAACGGCGTTTCGGGGTACGCCCGACGGGGGTCGTAAGCTTCCGGGTAACCTTCCCGCAAATTGCTGTCCCGCAGCCGCAAGCCGGGGCCGTAGTACCCGCTGGGGTGCGTGTACGGGATCGTCTCTTGAGTCCGGTACAAATCGGGGCGGCGTTCGCCGTAAGGGATTCGCAACGCCTCGTCCACTCGTGTCGCCCCGACATCGAAGATTCGTTGTTCGACATCCCGACGGCGATTGCGGACGACCCATTCGTCGTTGATGTCCGCACTGGGGTCCACGTCCGCCACGGCGGGGGCGTACCGCAAGCCCATCAAGTCAAAGAGCGTCGGGAAGATCGTACTTTGGGCGTAGATCAAGTTCTGTTGCAGCGACGTGCCCGCACTCGGCAGCGGGCGGAACAGCACGCCGACGCCGGGGATGTCTTGCAGGAGTTGCACACCCTTGCCGGTACGGGCAACCTTCAGGGCCACTTGGTACTTGCTGACTTCGCGTAGTTCAAAGTTGCTGAGTTGCACGTCGGTGTTCACGAAGTGCCGCTTCACGCGCCCGAGGTGTTTCTCGTCGGCCCGAACCGGCTCACGGACATCCGTTGTGTACATGTAGTTAAAGTTAAAAACAACGTTTTGCCCGTCCGGACTCAGGACCGGACGAATTTCGTACCCTGTGCCCGTTTCAATCTTATATATGGCAGGGTCTGGTATTAAAGATTCAAACGCGGCACCGAACTCCTTGCGACCGGGGCCGCCTTGGGCCAACAGCATCTCGTCCGGTGACGACGGCAGACCCGGTAGCACGTTGCGAACGGGCGAGAGGTTGCCGAGACCGACACCGGGGCTGTTGAGCGGCACGCCGCTATAAAGCCGGGCCGCAGCCAGGAACGTCGGGTCGTTCACAAGTGCCCCGTACTCGTCGAACAACGCCTTGGCCGATTTGAACCCTTCGGTGATGAAGATGTCCCGTTTCGGCAGGTCGAACTCCATCGTCGCGGCGGGGCTGACCTTGGCGAACATGCGGTTGTTCGTCAGCACCGTGGTCGTCTCGATTTGCCCCAACGTGACATCCCACGATTGCCCCGACTCCCGCACCCGCCGAAACGCAGGCTGGTTGAACTGCGTGTTGAAGTCCGTCTCCAACGCCGTAGCGAGGTTCTTCAAGTAGTTATCCACGTTCGCCGTGTGCGCCCGCGTCCCCTCCAGCAACTCGATGTGCTTGTCCTCGACTTCGTCTACAAGCAGGTCGAGCAACTTCTTCTCGTCCAGCGGCCGGCGTGACGCATCGGCCTTGGCTTTGGCCGCTTGATACCCGGCGCCGGTTTGCACGAGACGTTTGAAAGTCGGGTCCGCGTCGTCGAAGATTTTCTGGGCTTGTTGCTTGAGCGTTGAAGTATTGTTTATCTTGCTCAGGATATCATCCCGAAAGCCTTGATATTTCACAAACGCTGTGACCGGATCAGCACGTTCGCCAGTCAGAAGTAAGAGAATTGCACGCAATCGTCCTTTTGCGTTCGCTGATTCAGCTCGTATTAATCTGGAGATCGAGGTCAGGTTGTCGTTAAATTTGATAAACTCAGTTTTAGAAATATACTCATTGTTGTCTGCTTTTTGTACAAAATCTTGAACCTGCTTGTACTCATCGTAATTCTCTTTTGAGATGAAATAAAACTGCCCAAGAGTTTCCCGAATACGGACCAGTTTGGGCATCATACCTGGGACTTTCTTGAGATTAATGCCTAAAAGTTGATCACCCTCTCTTACAGTCGCATCCTCCGGGATTGCGTAGTTTTCTCCTCGTGCGGTCTTGATACTTTTCTGTCTACTTGTTGGTTGTTGAGTAGTTGTACCGTCCGGATTCAGCACTTTCCTGTTCGTATTTTGATCAAAAAGTTTAGCAAGTTCACTACTGATATCTGCCACGTCTTGCGTTTCGTCGTCAATTCGGTCGATGATGTCCAAAAGCTGGAAAATACCCGTTTGGCTCTCGGCGGCAACTTGGCGGAGGGTGTCGCGGAGTTTGCCGAGTTCGATCTTGGCGGCCTCCTCCAAATCAGCGGCTTTTTGAAGCTCCAGAAGGTAGTTTCTTCCAATGCGTTCCTCCAACAAGCTGCGTTCCATCACGCGCTGTTTGAGTTGCAGTTCGGTAATCATTCGCGTCTTGAAGATTTGGGCGAGGCGGACGAACTCGCGTTGAATCGGGGTCATCGTGTCGTCGCCGGAGACTTCGCTGTTGAAGTAGCCGATGAACGATTGGAACTTGGCGTTGTAGGCCAGCATGTAGAACTTGCGATCAAAGCACGCCTCACACCGCCCGCCACTGAGGCCGGCTTGATAGAAGTTCAACTCCGCTTGGGGCAGGTTACACCGCAAGGCGTTTTGAAACTCGGCCAGAATCTCCGTGCGCACATTATTCTTGGCCAATGCCATCATGAACAATGCGGACGATAAGCTTGTGCTGTCCATCGAGTGTAACGAAAGTATCTTATTCCCAGTTCTTAAGAACTCCGAGTCGAGCGTCTTCAACTCGTCAACGAAGTCCTTGCCGAAGAACGCATGGAGATATTTCTGATCGCGCTCCGCCTGGGTGCAGCCGATTCCGCTCATGCCGACCGCTTCTTCGGCCTTGCGTGCGGCCACGGACGTGACCGCTTTGCGGAGCATTTGGGCGGACTGGTCGGTCAAGAACCGCGAGTGGTCGAGGTACCGCTGAATGTTCGCAACGACCTTCTCCATGCGGTCCGCCCGTTCGCCGTTGACCTGCACCGTGTGAACCGCGATCCGCACTTGCCCGGTCGGCGAATCGAGTTGGTTAATCATCGTGCGGATGATGTTCAACCCCTTGATCGGCCCGCGAATTTGGATCAACCCTTCGCCAATGACCGAGATCGAACATTGCTGAACCGGGTCGAGCGAAGTGGGCTTGCCCGGAGCGTGAACGTCCGGGTCTTCCTTCGCCGCCGCCACTTCCCGGCGGAATTGATCTTCCCGCAACCTCAGTTCATTCGCCGCCTTGATCTGGGCTGTTTCGTTGGCCCGAACTTCCCCCTCCCGCGCCGCTTGAAGCTTGCCAGTTGCCAACGCCAAATCGTTACGAGCCGCCGTCTCCGCAGCATCGCCATTTGAAGCAACTTGTTGCAGCGTGCGAATCTCGGATTCAAGCTGATTCACCCGTCGTTGGGCTGGGTCCAAGCTCGTCGAGTCGGCGGACGCCCTACCCCGCGCTGCTGCAATCGCCCGATCCTGCTCACGCTTGGCTTGACTGAGTTCCGCGTTGAGTTGTCGGAGTTGGACATCGGCCTGCCTCTTCTCCGTCAAGTTCGAGTCACTGGATGAGATGATGCGTTGTTGCTTACGAATATCCAGTTCCAACTGGGTCACGACGGCACGGTTGGGGTCGATCGCCGCGTCAGCACTCTCTTCAGTAGCCAGCCGTAGACGTTGAAGTTTTCGCAGTTCGACTGCCATCGCTCTTTCTTCAAACGCCACGGCCTCGTTCTTAACTAATTTATCGGCATCACTAACCGGGTTCAAAGCGTCTCGTCTCGCCTTGGCAACTTTCGTCTCGGCGGTATCCACGGCGGTTTCTTGAGCTTGGACTGCTGTGTTCGTGGCGACCTTATTCGGCACCCCTGCCAGTGCGCGTGATAACGTTGCACGGGCAGAAGCGAGTTCCAGTTCCTTACTTTGAAGCAGATCCGTGGCCTTTCGCTTATCTTCAGCCTGCGTCGCCGCGGATCTAATGAACGCTTTCAACTCGTCAATATCGGTCGTCAATTGCGTGACTTGTGCTTGTAACGTTTCCACACGGGCGATTTGGGTGTCGTTCGTCGGATCGGTGGCAGCCCGCGTCTCGGCGGCGATCTTGGCCCGTTCGAGGTCTTGTCGGGCTTGGATCAGTTCGTTCTGCTTCTGCGTGAGTTGTATCCTCGCCTCGGTCGATTCACCGCGTGACGTGCCGGCCTTGTTTTGCAGCCGTTTCATCTCCGCTTCGGCGGCACGGGACTCGGTGGCTTTTTGCACCGCTTCGCGTTCGAGCCGTTGGCGTTCGTCAGTGGCCGCGTTGGCGTCATCACGGGTGCGGTCCGCCACTCGGCGACGAACATCGACGCTCACTTGGTTGTGCGCCTTCACGTCCCGGTTCACGATCTGCGCCACCCGGTTCGCGTCGCGGTTGTAGTAAAGCCGAACCACCCGCGTCTCCACCCGATCCGACGGGTTGAAGCCGTCTTCCAAAACGCGAAACTTCGTGTACTCCGGAAACACCGTGTGCGGCGCCGTCTGAAGTGTCACGCCTGTGGAGACTGAGGGCAGCGACTCGTTTTTCTGCGAGTAGAGCACCGTCTCGAAGACGTTGTTGGTCGAATCTTTCAGCCCCGATACTGCGCTCAACTTATTGCCGAAGACGTCTTCAATTTGCGTCGCGCTGTTAACACCACTTTTCTTCAAACTGAGCCGGAAGCTACCCGGCACGACGCCCGTGACAGACAGGGTGACCGTGTTCGTAGTCGCGTCAAACTTCGCGGTGGATAACTCGGGTTCGCGTGCCCCTTCTTCGTGCTTGATTCCGTAGTTCGCCAGTGTTTGGGCGATCTCTTTTTTCAACGGGTTATCCTGGTTGAAGCGGATCGAGATCGGACTCGTCCCGTCGCCGAAACCGGGCGCTGCCACGTTCTCGACCACTGGCCCTTCTGTGCGAACTTGCAAGTCGAATTGTGCCGGCGTGCCTACCATGTCCCCCTTAAACGCCGCCACCCGCACCACGTGATCCCGCCCCGGCCCGACTTCGATTTCGACACCTCTTGTGGCTAACTCTGCACCCGGAATAGGCTTGAAAACGACACCGGGACGTTCGGCATCCGCGAACACCACAATACCTTGGGCGCTTGACACATCGTTCGGCACGACCACTTTCACTTTCCGTGTGTTGCCGCGATAAAGTGCGTACCCACGCCCCAACGGATCGTCGGCGAGAGCGACGACCTTGTTATCGGGGTTCGTTGTCGGCGGCGCTAGCGTTACGCCACTCGGGGCGGCTAGCGAACTGGGCAAGGAGTTAAACTTGATCTTCACGGCTGTAGGGAAGTAGAAATGCTTCCCGTTGAACTCGACGACTGCGTAGACGTCGATGGGGGCGAATCCGCCAAATTGATCCAGCACCAATTTGGAATCCCACGTTCCCGTTGTTGAATCCGCCGACTTCGATTCTGCGTTCACCGCAACAGGATTGAGATTCCCGATCGCAGTGATGAATCGGACGGTACCGTTCGTTGCTTCCCCATACCGCCTTCCGGAGAGACGGAGGTACGTGCCGTAGACTTCGATGGGATTCACGAAGGACGTTTCAGGTCTGACAAACGGGCTTGTTAAATATGCGGTGACATCAACAAAGTTCGTGAGGCCGTTGAGTTCAGCAGGGCGACGAATCGTGACGGTTGCGACCACTGGCTTGACTGTGTCTTTGCCATTCACCAACACTTTTGCTGAAACCGTCCCGTCTTTGCTACCATCGGGCAACAGGTTCGTGTTGATCGTGAATCCAGGTAGTTTGGGTCCATCAGCTACGATTGCTTTCGTCACATCGTCTTTGCCCAGTGGTGGCGTGTTGCCAACTTTCCATTGAATTGTTTCGGTTGGTTCGAGTGGGCGACTCATGACTATTTTCAGCGTGGTCGATTTCAGCAAGATTGTTCCGATCGGATTCCATTGAAACGGGCCATCCTCAACTCGAAGGACTGTTAAAGGTTCGGCTTGAGGAGCAACGACTGGTGGGATTGCGGCTTCAGCGGCAGATGCCATTGGCTCGTTCACCGCCGCCGCTTGCACCACGCCGTTCGCGTTGCGAACTGGTGCGGGGCTGCGCATCGTGCGCGTCACCCGTTCGGGGAGCAATCGTGGCGCTTCCACGGCGTCGGGGGGATCGAGGTCGTGTTGGACCAGCGCTTTTGGCGCAGGGTATGGGTCCGTTGCCGGTTCGACCCGGATGCGGAAATTGGTTAGGAACTGCATACCCGCCGCGCCGACCACGAGGCCGACGAGGACCACAACCAAAGTCCGGTTCATCACACACCCCCCCGAATTATGAACAGCACGCTTCCAACCAGTGGAGAAACTGGTTGAAGCGTGAGTGTTCGCCTTCAGGTGGAAGTATCGGTGTTCCGGAAATGCGGACTTTAACGATTATGACGATCAGGTGAAAGTACCAAGCGGTCACCGCCCCAATTCGTCAACCGCAATCGGCGTCCCGAACCGTGCCGTACCAACACGAGACAGGTCGTAAACTTGCGCAGTAATGATGCTGTTGCGAAACAACGACGAGTACCCACGGTGGCTGATGTTAAACGTGTTCCCACTCGGGTCACCGTCTTTGATTGCGTTCAAGTTCGGGTCGAGTCGGATCGGGGGTAGTGTGATGCGATATGCCACATTCGACGGATCACTCGGCATACCAAACTGGTTATTCGGTGTGAACACAAGCTGAAGGTGAACCGTCACGGGTGTGCTGGGAACCGTTGCGGTGAACTCGACATCGTAAAGTCCCGTTGCGGGGTAAACCGTCAGCCGCATACCTTCGTAAATCAGCAAGCCGTCATCCGTGGGGGCTGGGTTGCCATCCCGTGCGAAGCGAGGGACGCGGAAGTTGGCCGCGTGGTGAAACTCCTTCACCCACATGCCGTTCACATCAAATTGCCCTGCACCACTGCCCGATTCGCAGGGGCCAACGGGGCGGACACTTGGCAAGCGCAGAAACGGCTGGAGCATCGACCCCGGACAGGCAGCCTGCATTTTGAGCGGCCCTTCGCCTAGGCCAGTTGCATTGGGTACGTCTTGCGCAAAGGACGGGATGTTCAACAACTCTCGGGGCAATGTGCCAACTGGCGGGGATGCCGGTGACAAGCAAACCAGCACAATGAACAACGGTGACATGACAGGTTCCTCCGTGAAACGTGACAGGTTTCGATCTCAATTCTTCAGGCAGCCGTTCATATTCTGACACGCCACTCTGAGTGTGCAGCAACTATCGAGCAAACCCAAGAAATGATGGCGTTACCCAGTTCTTGTATTCCATGTAATCGTTCCACTACGACTTTCGCTCGTTGCATTCGCCACTGCCAATCGCTCGGCGATGTTATTTGGACAAGGCTTTTCCATCCCGAAATGAGGTGACATCACCGCGTGCCTGAAGTTGCCTATTATTGATACGGGTTCACTCACTTGCTACGGGGTAGAAATGGCTCGTCACACCTCGCCGGATTCGTCATCGCCGGCCGTTCCCCTCACGCGGCAGGGCTTCCGGGAAGCGGCCCGGTTGCTGGCCTACTTGCTGCGATACCGTGGCCGGTTCGGCGCGTCGATGGTGGCCCTGTTTGTGGCCAGCCTTTTGGGTTTGACGTTCCCCTACTTGGCCGGTCGGATGGTGGACGCCGCCGGGCCGAATCCGCAGCGCGGCATCGACATCGACCAAGCGGCGTTGTTGCTCCTCCTGGTGTTAGCGGCACGAGCAGCGTGTTCGTTTGCGCAGACTTACTGGTTGGCGCAAGTCGGCGAGCGCAGTTTGGCCGATCTTCGCCAGGACACTTATGCGCGGTTGCTTCACTTGCCACTCGGGTTCTTTGCTCAACGACGGGTGGGGGAATTGTCGAGCCGGGTGGCGTCCGACTTGTCCCAAATTCAAGACGCCATGACCGGCGCGATTCCACAGTTCCTTCGGCAAGTCGTGTTGCTGGCGGGCGGCATCGTGTTGATCGCGTTTACCTCCAGCCGATTGACGCTGGTGATGCTGGTGTCCATCCCCCCGTTGGTTGCGGTCACCGGCGTGTTCGGCCGGGCCGTGCGACGGATTTCACGCGACGCCCAAGACAAGCTCGCGGCAGCTAACGTGATCGTGGAAGAAACGTTGCAAGGCATCGCCGGTGTGAAAGCATTTACGAATGAAAAGTACGAAGAGTCACGGTACCGAACCGGGATCAACGAAGTTGTCGCGGCGGTCTTGCGTGGTTCACTGTATCGCGGCGCGTTCTCCGCGTTCGTCATCTTGGCCCTGTTCGGCGCCGTGGTTTTGGTTCTCTGGTACGGGGCGAAGCTGGTTCAATCGGGCGACTTGAGCGTCGGTGATCTCACACAATTTTTGCTGTACACGATGTTCGTGGGCGGCGCGGTGGGGTCGTTTGCGGAACTCTATTCGCAATTGCAACGGACGATCGGCGCCACGCAACGGGTCCGTGAACTCCTCCAGGAAGCGGTCGAAGACGCCGGCCCGACCGGGTCCGTACCGCGACCGTCGGGAGCCATCGAATTTGCGAACGTCACCTTTGCGTACCCGTCCCGAAAAGAAGTGACGGTTCTGAACGCGCTGTCCCTGAACGCGAAAGCCGGAGAGCGGATTGCACTAGTGGGTGCCAGCGGTGCGGGCAAATCCACGGTCGTTTCGCTACTGCTCCGGTTCTACGATCCCGATTCAGGGCGTGTCCTTCTCGACGGCCGTAACACCCGCGATTACCCCCTGCACGAGCTGCGCTACCACACCGCCATTGTGCCCCAAGATGTGTTCCTGTTCGGCGGCACGATTGGCGAAAACATTGGCTACGGTCGCACCGGAGCCAATCAAAGTGAAATCGTAGACGCGGCCCGGAAAGCCAACGCCCACGACTTCATCGCGGGATTCCCCGAAGGCTACAACACCCTAGTCGGCGAACGCGGCGTGAAACTCTCCGGCGGCCAGCGGCAACGAGTCGCCATCGCGCGCGCCATCCTCCGCGACCCGGTCATTTTGATTCTGGATGAGGCAACGAGTTCGCTCGATTCGGAAAGCGAACTGTTGGTTCAGCAGGCACTCGATGCGCTCATGCGGGGCCGAACGTCCGTCATCATCGCGCACCGACTGTCCACCGTCCGAAAGGCCGATCGGATTTACGTGATGGACGCCGGTCGGGTGATCGAAACCGGCACGCACGACGAGTTGTTGGCCCACAAGGACGGGAAGTACCGCACCCTGGTCGAATTGCAATTCGCCCGCATCGAATGAAACTAGGGACTGGGTGTCGCTAAAAGCTCTGGGTGGCAAATTAAGAACGTTCATCGCAGAGACGCCGGGAACGCAGCGAAATCCGTTAGTGTCGGTTTTGTTGGCTCTGCGCTCTCTTCGGCTCTGCGGTGAAACCGCTTGTCAGTGGCCCAAAGAAATTAGCGACACCCTGGGGCTTGACCGCCCCTAGACGACTAAGGGGCAAGAATTTGAACCGAATGCCGCCATATAATGTGTAATAGTGAACGGGTTGTCGCTGTTTTCGATCCCGAGAGACTTCGTGGCCACACTTGTTCAAGCTGTGCGGATGGCGTTGCATTACGGGGAGACGCACCTCGGGGTGACGGACATTTTCGGAGAAGATGTCGGGCCGCCGTTGGGTGGCGTGTTCACGGCCACGCAGGGGTTGACGAAGGCGTGGAACTCGCCGTTGGACGAACGCGGCATCATCGGCACGGCGATGGGGATCGCGTATGCCGGTGGCCGCCCGGTGTGTGAAATTCAGTTCTGCGACTACGCCTTCAACACGATCGACCTGCTCAAAGTCGCGGGCAACCAGCGTTGGGCCAGCGCGGGCCAGTTCAACATGCCGATCGTGGTGATGACCCCGAGCGGCGCGGGGATTCGGGGGAGTCTTTACCACTCGCACAGTTTTGAAAGCTGGGCGAGCCGGCTAGCGGGGTGGAAGATCGTCATGCCGAGCAACCCGCTTGATGCGTATGGCTTGATGCTCTCCGCGATCGTGGACCCGAACCCGGTGCTGGTGCTATTGCCGAAGGCATTGCTGCGTGCCAAGGGGACCAAGGAACAACTGCTACCCGGCGAACCCGACGATGCCGAGGAATTGGCCCGGATGATTGACGCCCCGGTCGGCGATCGGTCCAGTTGGACCCCGCAATGGCCGGACCTCAAACCGTACTTCGTCCCCATTGGCCAAGCGAGTTTCGCCCGCAGTGGGGACACCGTCACGGTAATCAGTTACGGACGACTACTCCCGCAGTGCGTCCAAGCCGCCGACGAGTTACAACACGACTTCGGTTACACCTTCGACGTGATCGACCTCCGCAGCATCTTCCCGTATGACTGGAACGCGATCTCCACAAGCCTGAGCAAAACCGGGCGGTTGATGATTGCCAACGAAGACACCGAGGTCACGAACTTCAGCGAACACCTGTTGCGTCGCGCGATTGACGACCACTTTTACGACCTGCTCGTGAAGCCGATTTTGCTGATGGGCAAGCACGTTCCGGGCATCGGGCTGAACCAGGAGTACGAACGCAACACCGTGCCGCAATACGACACCATCCGCAACGCCATGCGGAACCTGGCTGCGGATATTGCTTAACGAAGAGTGTCTCACGCAGAGTCGCAGAGACGCAGAGTAAGAATTAAAAAATAGAAATTCATCTTTAACTCTTTCTCTGCGACTCTGCGTCTCTGCGTGAGACACTCTTTTTGAAGACTACAAGAGGTAGGGACCGATGGATTTTCCGCTGCCGCCGATGGGTGAAGGGTTGTTTGAAGTCGAACTGTTGCAGTGGCTCGTGAAGCCCGGCGAGAGTATTGCGCGCGGGCAATCGCTGATGGAAGTGATGTCCGACAAGGCCACGATGGAAGTGCCGTCGCCGTTTGCGGGGACGATTACACAGACCGTTGGCGTGGCGGGGACGAAGATCAAGATCGGCGAAGTAGTGCTGCGCTACGAACAGACCAACGGCGTGCCGAACGCATCACCGAAACCAGTTGCAGTTGCTGTGATCGAAGCTCCGGTTTCACTCAAGGTGATCGTCGAAGCCGATGCGTCCAATCGACCCGCACCGATTGCGGCACCGTCGGTTCGGCACCTCGCCCGGAAGTTGGGGATTGACCTGAAGCATGTGCAAGGGACGGGACCGGCGGGGCGGATTTTGCTCGAAGACGTGAGCCACCAAGTCGCGCGGAAATCGGAAGCATCGGCTACCAAGCCTGCTAAAACTCCGTTGCCGCCGATGGACTTCGGCAAGCCCGGCACCCGCATGAAACTCGTCGGGTTGCGGCGCAAGATCGCCGAACACATGGTCGCGTCCACGACATCTATTCCGCACTATTCCTACATCGACGAATGCGACTTGACGGACCTCGTGCGGCTCCGGGGGCAGTTGAAAGAGACGTTCGCCAAACTCGGCGTGAAGCTCACGTACCTGCCGTTTTTCGTCAAAGCCGTGGCCCGCGCCCTGAAAGAAATCCCGATCATCAACTGCACCTACGACGCGGCCACCGAAGAGATGGTGATGCACGAGCGGTACAACATCGGAATCGCGGTGGCCGCACCGAACGGGCTGGTCGTCCCGGTGATTCAGGACGCCGATAAGAAAGACATTGCCGCCATCGCCACGGAAATTGAACGCCTCAGTAGTGACGTGCGTGCGGGGCGACCGAAGGTCAATGACATGAAAGGCGGCACGTTCACGATTACGTCCATCGGCGGGATCGGCGGGTTGATTTCGACGCCGATTATTAACACCCCCGAAGTCGGCATCATGGGCATCGGCAAGGTGGTGAAGCGGCCCGTGTTCGACGACAACGGCGCGATCAAGCCGGCGGAGATCGTGTACCTGTCGTTCTCCTTCGACCACCGGGTCGTTGACGGTGCCGTTGGTGCGACCTTCGGCAACAGCGTGATTCGGCATCTGCAAAACCCCACGTCGCTGCTTTTACCCGAACGATATGGGAGCTAACCACTCGTGTCCGAACTTCTGGATCGTCGCGGGCCGCTGCTGTTCGGGGTGATCTTTGCGTTGGCGTTTGCGTTGCACGTTCCGCAACTGTTGGTTCACAACAACCACCACGATTTCTTCATCTACCGGGCCGGTGCGGTCCTCGCGCTACGTGGCGATTCGCCGTACAACCCCGAGGCGTTGCGGGAACTGGTTACGGCGCAATACCCTGGCGACGAGCGATTCATTGCCAACAACGGGTTCTTCCTGGCCCCACAAGCCGTGGTGTTCTTCGCCCCGTTTGCGAAGCTGCCGTGGCCGCTGGCCAAAGTGCTTTGGTCGCTGCTCAGCTACGGCGGTGCGGCGCTGGCGATTTGGAACATGACGGCGTTCACGCAGTTCCCCGCGTCACGGAAGTGGCTCCCGATCGTGGCGGGCGCGGTGATCTTCGACCCGCTTACTTACGCCAGCATGGTCGTCGCCCAGACGACGCTGTTGATGGTCAGCCTCGTCATTCTCGGCGAAGTATTACGGCAAGCGAACCGTCCGCACCTGGGTGTCCTGGTTTGGGCACTCGCGTTCATGAAACCACACCTGGCGCTGCCGTTGATGCCGTTGGTGGCCTACCTGGGCGGTTGGCGGCGGGCGTTGGAGTTGATTGGCGTCGTGGTCGTGTTGAATCTGATCGGCTGTGCGTTAACGGCAAGTTCGTGGCACTTGATCCCGGAGTACCTCGATCACTTGGCGAACGGCCACAAGTTGGTGATCTTCAACCGCGTGGAACTCAACCCACAAATCACCAGTTGGAACCGCTTCTTGATCGCAATCGGCGGCCCGGCGATCGAACAAAACGCGGTGACAACTCTGGCCGGGTACGCCGTCTGGGGATTGTTTGTCGCAACCCGTGTCATCATCACCTGGAAGCACCGCCACGAGTGGCCGTCACCCGCGTGGGCGCTGGCAGTGTGTGTGATCGGTATCGTCGTGTGCTGCCAATTGTTGGCCTACGAGTTGGTGCTACTGGCCGCCGTTGCCCCGCTGGTTTTGGACTGGCAAGCTAGCGGACGCAAGTGGCCGATGTGCTTGTTGCTGTTCGCACTCGCCGTGAAGTCGATCCCGTTTGAAGTGCCCAACGCCTTCATCACCCTCGACACCCCACCGACCGGCCTCAGCCTCGTCGCCATCTCCCATCGCAGCGTGGGTGTGATGTTACTCGCACTCGCCGTGATGGGACTGGGTTGGCCGAAGCGGGCGGCAACTTAAATCTCTGGACAAGTCTGGGTCGGCGTCACATCGATTGGTAAAAGTTCGTCGATCCATCTTCGGTTTCAACCCCAAGGGGGTTGGTCCCTTAGCCCAGGGTTGCGGACCAAAGGTCCGTTACCCTGGGAGGCTTCCACCCTGGGAGGCTTCCACCCTGGGAGGCTTCCACCCTCGGAAGGAAACTTCCGCTTGCGAAGCCTGTTTGTGTTGGGTGACAGATTCCCAGGGCGCGGGTTCCCAGGGTTTCACCCTGGGCTAATGGAACAACCCCTTTGGGGTTGAAAACCAGTCTGTTGCAAACTGGAGCAAAGTTCCTACCCACTTTCGTGACGCCTACCCGAAATTGCAGGCACAAGAGATTTCCGTTGACACGCCACGGGCAGGGGTCAGAATAATCGGTGATATGGAAAGTATGTGGGATTCGATGGCGTGCGATCGTTTAATATCGGTCTGCTTCAAGTTATGACAATGGAGGTTTGGATGCGGCACTTTATCGCGTACCACAACACAGAAAAGATGGGCCGCGCGCTCCATACCGACGCACCACTTCGCTTACTAACCAATAAGCCGATCAACCACCTATTGGAACAAACGGTGTGGTTTGTGGTTGGTGAAGGCGCGGGCGTGCGTCAATATTCGCTCGGTAGTGTGTTCCGGATCGCTGAAATGGGTGATGCTCAAGAGGACGGGTTCAAGCGGTTTGCGTCCGGCCCCGGCCATGTTTTTGACCCACCGATGCCGATTAAAGACTTGCCCTGGTTCCCAGAGGTCTTGCGAGTCACCGGGCACTTCGGGTTGGGCGTGCAAGAGGTTAAGGATGAGATCGTCATAGTTGGATTAACTAAAATCGCTAATGACGCCGGTTATACTGTGGAATAACCAAGCAACGATCGGAGGTGGTGGTGTGGGCATGGACATCGAGGGTGCTGGGGGTTACTTCCACTGGACCCTGTCAGGGTGGCGAGAAGTGTTGGAGTTGGCTGAGTTGGCCGGTTGGGAGCCGATTGGCACGGGCCCACCTCGGGGCGTCCTCAAAGCAGACTGGGCGGGTAGCTACTACTCCAACGATGGGCAGCGAGTGTACGCACGGGACGCCAAAAAACTGGCTGACGCGCTGGAGATAGCAATTGCGAAAACTGCAATCAAGGAAGCCGGCCATTATCAAGAATTCATCGAGTTCTGTAGGGCAGGCAGCTTTCGGCTCCATTGATGCGGACTGCGGAACCGCTTTCCCTCCATCCATCCAATAAACCCCGTGATTCTTCTCCGTCCTTCCCCTCGTGGGTTCCGCATAGAGTTTTCCTGCCCCGCATTCGCTAGCCCCGATCACCCCATCGCTCTACACTGTCTGTCGTTCGTGGGCTTTCAGTTGTGGGGGGTTGCTATGGCGGCTGTGAATTGGCGGGGGGTTTATCCGGCGGTTTGTACGCAGTTTCATGCCGACGAGTCGTTGAACATTCCGGGGACGCTTCAACACATTGATGCGATGCTGGCGGCAGGGGTTCACGGGTTTGTGATGATGGGGAGCGTGGGGGAAAACACCACGCTCGAACTGGACGAGAAGAAGGATTTGCTGAAGGCCAGCATCGAGTTCATCAACAAGCGGGTGCCGGTGTTGACCGGGGTAGCGGAATACACCACTCCCCAAGCGTGCCGGTGGGCGACCGACGCGGCGAAGCTCGGGGCGGACGGGTTGATGGTTCTGCCGCCGATGGTTTACAAGTCCGACCCGCGCGAGACGATCACGCACTTCCGCGCCGTGGCCAAGGCGACGCCGTTGCCGATCATGGTGTACAACAACCCGCCCGCGTACAAAGTGGACATCACCCCCGAGATGTTCGTCGAAATGGCCGACGAGCCGAAGTTCGCGTGCATCAAAGAATCCTCCGACAACCCACGCCGCATCACCGACATCATCAACCTGACCGGCGATCGCTACGTGATTTTCGCGGGCGTCGATGACCTGTTCCTGGAATGCCTCATGCTCGGTGCGGTCGGTTGGGTCAGCGGTTTGGTCAACGCATTTCCTGCCGAAAACCGGCTGATCTGGGATTTGACCGCTGCCGGGAAATGGAAAGAAGCCCTCGACGTTTACCGTTGGTACACGCCACTGCTGCACCTCGACACGCACGTCAAACTGGTGCAATACATCAAGCTCGCCAGCGCCGAATGCGGCTACGGAACCGAACTCACACGCGCCCCACGTCTGCCGATCGTGGGCGACGAACGCGAACAGGTTCTGGGCATTATCCGCCAGGCCATTTTGACCCGCCCGAAGTTAAACTCATGACCCAGAAAATCCAGGTCGTTGATTCGCACACCGGCGGCGAACCGACTCGCGTAGTCATTGCGGGCGGCCCGGATTTGGGCAGCGGTTCGATGGCGGATCGTGCGAAAATTTTAGCCGCGCGGCACGACGATTTCCGCTCCGCCGTCGTCAACGAACCGCGTGGCTCCGATGTGTTGGTCGGGGCGTTGCTGTGCGAACCCGTTGACCCCACTGCGGCGTGCGGAGTCATCTTCTTCAACAACGTCGGCACGCTGGGCATGTGTGGGCACGGCACGATTGGCCTCGTCGTGACGCTGGCGCACATGGGACGTATCACAGCCGGTGAGCATCGCATTGAAACAACCGTCGGCGATGTGACCGCAACCCTGTACCCCGATGGCCGCGTTAGCGTTTGCAACGTGCCGAGTTATCGCCACGCCGCATCGGTCACGGTCCCCGTCGAAGGCTACGGCCCGGTGACGGGGGACATCGCGTGGGGCGGCAACTGGTTCTTTCTGGTGAGCGATCACCGCGAAGTGTTGGACTTAAAAAACGTCGAACGGCTCACCGCGTTCACCTGGAAGATTCGTCAAGCGCTGGAGGCGAACCACATCACTGGCATCAACGGCGCGTTGATCGACCACGTCGAATTGTTCGGGTCACCACTCGACCCAACCAATCACAGCCACAACTTCGTCCTCTGCCCCGGCAAAGCCTACGACCGCAGCCCGTGCGGAACCGGCACCAGCGCCAAACTCGCCTGCCTCGCCGCAAGTGGCAAACTGCACCCCGGCGAAACGTGGCGGCAAGAAAGCATCCTCGGCAGCGTCTTCGAGGCCAGCTACCAACCCGGCACCAACCACCACGTCATCCCCACCATCACCGGCACCGCCTACATCACCGCCGAAGCCACGCTGATTCTGCACGACGACGACCCGTTCCGAATGGGCATCCGGCCGGAATCTCCTTGACGACAGACACGCACCTAGCGAACGAAGTCACTCTTCGCGCCCGAAACAGGTGTGAATACTGTCAACTCTCACAGATCGGGCAAGAAGCGACTTACCACATCGACCACGTGATTTCACGGATCGCTGGTGGCGGGTCTGGCAAATCTTTCTGGCACTCCGTCTGAACCGGGTTTTCGGCCCTTAAAGGGTCGTTCTACCAGCCCAGGGCCATGCCCTGGCACCTCGCACCCAGGGCATGGCCCTGGGCTGACAGAACGTGCCTTTCAGGCCCGAAAACCAAGAGAATTCACG
>JANLRE010000480.1:0-1298 GCA_031368205.1 Fimbriiglobus sp.
CCCACAGTGCGAAGAGTCCGGCAACAATAGCGGGTTGTCGCCACGAGTTCTCCTTCCACGGCAAACGGTACAGCAACACAATTGTCGCCGACAGGAACAGCATCGACAGCACTTGTGGTCGAAGATGGGCGTAGGGTGCGGACGCCAGGATTGCCAGAATCGCACACATCGCCCAGGGCCACAACGAATGCCCCGGTCGGCGTAAAAAGGCAAAGAGCGCAAAGACAACCGTGAATAAGACGGCCTTCACGGCAACCAACGTCACACCTGCGGTATCCACCGAGTACAGCGCGTACATGCCCAGATCGTTGAGCCAAGTCGTGTGAACCCACGGTCGATCTTCGCCACTAAAACTGAACGGGTCACTTCCGAGGTGCAGGTTTCCTTGAGCGATCAAGCGACCACTCGCCAGTTGTAGCCACAAATCGGAGTTGCGGGCGGCAAACGATGCGGCCAGAAACGCCACAATCAGGGCCGTGATTCCCAGAACAATGTCGAGTGCCAGGAACCATTCGGGCCAAGTCGCGGTTTGCGGCGGCGTGGCCAACGGCGGTGTAGGTAACAATTCAGATGTCGGAAGATCCAACCCAGGTGCAGGCGGCGATACTTCGGATGTCGAACTGGGAGCGGGGCTAGCCTTCACGAGCGGTCCTCGACCTGTTTTGCGGGGTGGATCGCCCGGTTGGGCTTCACCTCAATGTTCTGTCACGGTAGTTAGGCAGACCAAGGGGGTCAAGGAGAAGTACGCCAGTCGGGCTTGTCAAGATCGACGAAATTCGTTCCAATTCGGCACGCCTGGGGTCTGCACGCACGGATGTGATGACAATCAGGCGACCCGTGGGAGTACGAGCGGGAAGCTCGCGGATGACTGTTCCCTATCTTAAACCCCGGTTTCATAGCACTTTACCCGTCTCGGAGGAGGCAGCAGGGGTCAGCCTCGACGTGCGCATCGGCTCCGGTCGCCCCACGCGGTACGAGTTTGAAGGGACCGAATTTTCCGTCGGTGGCGCCGCCGGGTGTGACCTGCGCTTGCCCGGCGCGAACGTCCCGGCACTGGTCTGTCAGATTGCCCGCACTCCGAATTCGCTTTTCATCCAACGGGCGGATACCGCATTCCCGGTCTTGGTGAACGGCAACTTCCTCACAGCGAATACGTCCCCAACGCGGCTGAACCACGGCGACCAAATTGCCGTGGGGTCTGTGGACGTGACCGTTCACCTCGGCACGGGTTACCTTCACCCCGACCTGCAATCCCCTGCGAATCCGCCACCAGACACCCATCATCGGACTTACCAATC
>JANLRE010000503.1:0-2554 GCA_031368205.1 Fimbriiglobus sp.
CCCCCAGGGCATGGCCCTGGGCTGACAGCACGGCCCCTTCAGGGCCGAAAACCCTGAGAAAGGTTGAGTCAGAGAGATTTGCCAGACCGAAGTGAGAATCCCCTCCCCCTACCGCTGGTCAACTCACGTGATGATTACAGGTCGGCCTTCTTCGGCTCGTCTTTCTTCGGCTCAACCTTTTTCGGCTCTTCGGGCATCGGCTCGTCTTTCTTGGGTTCTTCTTTCTTGGGTACCGGCACGACGGCTGGCACTAACCGGACTGGCTTGGTGTATTTGCTGGAGGCGTCGCGGAGGCACACGAGGATGCCACTGTCTGCGGCGAGGAAAATACGGTCGGTTTGATCGTTGGTGATCGGCACGTTGAACCCGGCCACGCTCATTTTGGCCAACGGTGTCGAGCGTCGGCTTTCGACATCCGTGGCTTTCTTGCGGTCGTAAATCAACAGGTTCCCGAGGCGGTCCCGCACGTACACGAACTCGTCGTTCAGGCCGAGTAAGCGGTCCGCGATGCTCTCGGTTTTCCAGACCATTTCCCCGGTTTCCATGTCGATCTTCGCCACGCCGGATTGGTCGCCGGCGGCAAACACGGCATCTTTCGTGGCGACCGGCTTGCGATTCATGTACCCGCCGACGCTCGCCCGCCATTCGGTGCGGTGCCCTTGCAGGCTGCCACGGAGAAGATCAATCGCAATCACGTTGCCGTCAATCAACCCGACAAAGCCGAGCAACTTATCCGGGGCCACCTGCACCGGACCGGCCATCGGGGCGGTGACCGTGTCCTGGACTTTGGAGTTAATCATGTACGAGCCGTCGCGTTTATCCACGGCTTCGATCGTCGAACTGTCCGTGGTCAACCAAACTCGGCTGACGGACGCTTTGGCGACGACCGTGCTAAGCCCGTCGTTGTCCGACAACACGGGTTGATTCATGTACCGCCGGGTCGAGGTGTGAATCCAGAGTTCGGTCGGTTGAATGCCACGGGGCCGTAGGTTGGCGAGCACATAAGCCTGCGCGACGGAGGGGGGGAGCGACTGCACGGAGGGCGTCCGTTGATTGAACTGCATGAAGTCGGGTTTCAACCGATAGGGTTGGCGTAACGACGGCACCACAATGATCGACGGCGTCAAACTCAACCCACGATTGCTCAGCGTGTACGGTGGCGTAATCGTCGGCAACACGGAGACGGAGGGTGTGTGTTGACCCTGATAAACGCCGGTGTCGCCGCTCGTACTTTGGGGCACGTTTGTGCGGGTGAATTCGTCATCCTTCAGCCCTTGGAAGCTGGCAAGCGGTGCAAACCGGGCGGCCACTGCTTCCGCGACGTTCTCCGGTTTCTTCGTCTCGCCGAACTTGGCTTTCAGGTTCGTCGCTTTCAACGCGGCCGGGTAACGGTACGCAACAAGGCGGGTTCCGTTCAACGTCACGTACACGACTTCTTTGTCCGCAATCGGTCCAGCACTCACGGAACCGGGGAGTTCGTAGTTGAACTCCAACACACCCGTGTACCGATTGAAGCAGTAAAGCCGCGCGATGTTGACCGCAAAGACGAATTCCTCGGTCACGCACACCGGGTACAGGTTCACGTAGGTTGCGGGGTAGCGAAACGTCCACTGCTTGGACCCCGTCACCGCGTCCATCGCCACGAGTAACCCGGACCGGGTTTGAACGAACATTTGCCCTTCATCGACGATTTGCACCGAACCGAACGCATCTTGCCGACCATCCAGTGGGATGAACGCGGTCCATTCACTCTTCAGGTTCAAGCGGTCCAGCGCCGCTTTATCCGGTGGTGCGGCACTGGAGTAAATCGACGGCTGTGCCGACGCCACGCTCGTGAACGCGAGGAAAGCCACAAGTAAAGCAAGCCCGTTCCGCATAGGTGGACTCCGAACGTCGTCACCAAAACGATTTCCGTCAATTCCTCTAAATGTACCAGCTTGATTTGCGACATGACAGCAACAACTGCTGTGGGGATGCGGAAGTCTTGTTCAACCACGCCGGTGGCAGCGGTCGTAGGAGCGGTTACTTCTTGCCCAGCGCCCGTTTGGCCGCAAAGAATGCAGACAGCACCCCCGCACAACTCTCAGCCATCACACCGCCGATGACCTGACAGCGATGGTTCAACCGGGGATCGGAGGTGATTTGATACAGCGTATGGCAAGCCCCCGCCTTCACATCCGTGGCCCCGTACACCACAACCGGCACCCGCGCTTGGACGATCGCCCCGGCACACATCGGGCACGGTTCCAGTGTCACGTATAGCAGACACTTTTCCAACCGCCACGATGACAACGCCTGGGCCGCCTGGGTGATCGCAATCATCTCCGCATGGGCCGTCGGGTCTTTGAGCTGCTCCCGCTGATTGTGCGCCCGCGCAATCACGACCCCACGCTCCAAGCTGACAATCACCGCCCCCACCGGCACCTCGTCCTCGTCCGCCGCCATCGCCGCTTCTTCCAGTGCCATCTCCATGTGCAACAGATGAAACGGGTGCCGCCGGTCGGTGAACGCCAGATCAAACTCTGAGTGATCCATGTGCGATTATCAATGAGAG
>JANLRE010000525.1:0-1538 GCA_031368205.1 Fimbriiglobus sp.
AGAAGCTAGACGGCGTGCGGGCGTACTGGGACGGCAAGCAATTTCTGTCCCGCGCTGGCAACTTGTTTCATGCCCCCGAGTGGTTCACCGCCGGGTTGCCGAACGTGGCCCTTGACGGCGAACTGTGGCTGGCCCGCAAAGCGTTTCAACGCACCGTTGGCATCGTGAAACGGCAGGACAAGCCGGACATCTGGAAGGAACTCCAGTTCCTCATCTTCGACGCGCCTACACACGGCGGGCCGTTTGAAGCGCGGTTGCAATTCTTGACGGAGAGTCGTGCCAGTTGGAACGCCAAGTTTGCCATCATCCACGATCATCAAGTTTGCCAAAGTGTTGCCCACTTGCGGGACGAACTCACCCGCGTGGAAGCCCTGGGTGGCGAAGGATTGATGCTGCGCAAACCCGGCTCCCAGTACGACGCCGGGCGCTCGACGACGCTGTTGAACGTGAAGAGTTTCCACGACGCCGAAGCCGTCGTGGTCGGCCACGAACCCGGAAAAGGCAAGCACAAAGGCCGCGTCGGGGCGTTGCTGTGCAAGCTGCCCAACGGCAAACAATTCTCCGTCGGCACCGGCCTCAGCGACGCCGAACGTAGAGCACCACCCGCCGTCGGCGAGACGATCACCTTCCGCTATCAGGAACTCACCGACGGCGGCATCCCACGCTTCCCCAGCTACCTCGGCGTGCGACATGACCTGCCGAAAAAGACAATCGAGCCGCAATGATTTAAGATAGCTGCACTACACGGGGGTTCGCTCATGCTGTTGCAGCCGGTTCGATTGCTGGTTTGGTTGTGGGGCCGCGTCCTGTTGTCGCTGCGGTACTGGGTCACGGTGACCGGGCGTGACACCGCGTTGACACTGCCGGGACCGTACCTGATTTTGCCGAACCACACGGCCTACGCGGACCCGCCGAACATTCTCACCCACCTTTGGCTGGCGTTCCGGATGCGACCGATGTTGCTGGAAACGAACTTCCAAAACCCGCTGCTGGCGCCGTTCGGGTACTTGTTGAACGCGATCAAGGTGCCTGACATTACCAGCGCCAGCGTGGAAGCCCGCCAACGTGCCGAAGCCGCCGTCGGCACCGCGATTGATGCGTTGAAGGCCGGGGACAACGTGATCCTGTGGCCGTCCGGGCGCCTGTCGCGGGACGGGTCGGAGCACCTCGGCGGGGCGCGGTCGGTGTCGGACATTTTGACGGCGGTGCCGAACGTGACCGTGGTGCTGGTCCGCACTCGGGGCTTGTGGGGCAGCAGTTTTAGTTGGGCGGACGCGAAGAAGCCGAACCTGATGAACACCCTGTTTCTTGGGGCGTGGCAACTCCTGTCGAACCTGATTTTCTTCATGCCACGCCGCCGGATGACGATGACGCTGGAAGCCTTCACGGCAGACAACCGACCCGGCCCGTGCCGCGACACGATCAACCCGTGGCTGGAAGCGTGGTACAACGCCGATGTCCCGGCGGAAACGCCGACGTTCGTACCGTATCACTTCGCGTTCGGAGCGCGGACCCACGACTACCCACCACCCGTGAAG
>JANLRE010000534.1:0-3983 GCA_031368205.1 Fimbriiglobus sp.
CTTGTCCGGCGACCGGAGGTCGAGGTTTTCGAGCTTGAACGCCTTGGCCTGTTCCGAAACGATCTTGTCGTCCTTCTCGGACCCCAGCACCTTGCCGGTGTTCGGGTCTTTGAGGTCTTTCTTGTCGAGGACTTCGGCGAGGGCCTCAATGAACTCGCGGAACTGCTCGGCGATCTTCTCCGAGTAGGTGGCGTTGATCTCCTTCTCGCGCTTCGCAATTTCCTTCTTCTCGTCCTCGCTCATGCTGGCCTTGCGGCTAAACCGCAGGGCTTCGATGACGACGCCTTCCACGCCCGATGGCACTTCCAACGAGTCGTTTTTGACGTCTTCACCCGCACGACCGAAGATCGCGTGTAACAGCTTTTCTTCCGGCGTCAGTTCCGACCGCGACTTCGGCGACACCTTGCCGACCAGGATGTCCCCCGGCTTCACGAACGTCCCAACACGGACGATGCCGTTCTCGTCGAGGTTGTTCAGGGCCTTCGGCGACACGTTCGGAATGTCACGGGTGAACTCTTCCTTGCCCAACTTCGTTTCGCGGATTTCGATGTCGAACTCTTCGATGTGAAGCGAAGTGTACGTATCGTTCTTCACCAGCCGTTCACTGATGATGATCGCGTCTTCAAAGTTGTAGCCTTCCCACGACATGAACGCCACGAGGACGTTCCGCCCCAGTGCTAGCTCCCCTTGGTAGGTCGCGGCACCGTCGGCCATGATCGTGTTCTTCTTGACCTTTTGGCCGATCTTGACGATCGGGCGTTGGTTCAAGCAGGTCCGTTCGTTGAGGCCGTGGTACTTGCGCAACACGTACTCGCGGACGATCTTGTCTTTTTCTTCGACCTTGATGCGTTCGCCATCGACGTACACGATGACGCCGTCTTCCTGTGCCCGGACCAGCATCCCGGAGTGCCGGGCCACTTCCTTTTCGAGACCCGTGCCGACGATCGGCGGTTCGGTCACGAGCAGTGGCACCGCTTGCCGCTGCATGTTAGAACCCATGAGCGCCCGGTTCGCGTCGTCGTGTTCGAGGAACGGGATCAGCCCCGCACTCACGCCGACCATCTGCTTCGGCGACACGTCAATGTGGTCGATCTGGGCCGACGCGATCGAACCCAGTTCGCCGGTGATCCGCCCGTTGACGCGGTCTTGGTTAATCTTGCCCTTGTCGTCGGTCGGCGTATCAGCCGGTGCGAGCTTGAGTTTCGATTCCTCATCCGCCCGCAGCTTCACGACTTCCTGGGACAACTTGAGGTCTTTCACTTCGCGGTACGGCGTCGTGAGGAACCCGTACTCGTCGATCTCCGCGAAGATGGCGAGCGACGAAATCAGCCCGATGTTCGTGCCTTCTGGCGTTTCGATCGGGCAAATCCGACCGTAGTGCGAGATGTGAACGTCACGCACTTCAAAGCCTGCGCGTTTCCGGTTCAAGCCGCCTGGCCCGAGTGCGGACAACCGCCGCTCGTGGGTCAATTGGGCGAGCGGGTTGGTTTGGTCCACGACCTGCGACAACTCGGATCGACCGAAGAAATACTCGATCGCCGCCGAGACACTCTTCGGGTTGATGAGCGTTCGGGGTGTCATTTCTTCCGCGTCTTTGATCGCCATCCGCTCTTGCACGGTGCGACGCAACTTCAGGAACCCCTTGCGGAGTTCGTCGGCGGCCAGTTCGTCGATTGTTCGCAAACGACGGTTGCCGAGGTGGTCGATATCGTCCACGCCACCCTTGCCGGCCCGCAGATCGAGCATGTACTTGATGGCGTTGACGAAGTCCACGGCCCGCAAGGTCATCTCGGTCTCGGGCACCGTTTGGTCGAACTTCCGGTTGATGCGGAATCGACCAACACGTCCGAGCCGGTAGCGGTTCGGGTCGAGGAACTTTTCGCGGAACAGTTCGCGGGCCTTTTCAAGCTGAGCGGGGTTGCCCGGACGAAGCCGTTGGTAAATCTTCAGCAGTGCGGCTTCGTGGGACGCATTGTCACTCGGCAAGTCTTCGGACAACGAGTTCAGAACAATCGCGTCCTTCGGCGTCGGCATGGCGACGACTTCTTTCAACTGCGACAGCATCGCCTTATCGACCGCGTTGGCCGTGAACGGCTTCCCGCTATCGACGTAGACTTCCCCCGTTTCTGGGTCGATCACGTCGTCAATCGCAATCATCGGCGGGATGCTCGTTTCGACATCGCCGAGCAAGCGGGACCGCGTTTCTTTGGCGTTCAGCTTGATCGTTTCTACGGCGTGGAATTCACGAATCAGCGCGGACGTGGTCGAGTACATCGGGTCCATCGCCCGAAGCAGCGTCAACGCGGAGAACTTGCCGGACTGGTCGATGCGCACGCCGAGCGTGTCTTTTTTCGTGCAGTTGATCTCGATCCAGCTCCCCCGTTCCGGAATGATCCGGCACGAGTGCATGTCCTTGTCCGCTTCGCGTTCGACGACGAAATCGACGCCCGGCGAGCGGTGCAGTTGCGACACGACCACCCGTTCGGCGCCGTTGATGATGAACTCACCCCCGCCGATCATGATGGGCATGTCGCCGAGATAGACTTCTTCTTCAACCGCCGTGCCGTCGGCTTTCCGCAAGCGTAGCCAGACCCGGAACGGGCGGCCATACGTCAGCCGTAATTGGCGACATTCGTCGGGGTCGTACCGCGGCTTGCCGAGTTCGTACTTGACGTACTCCAGCGAGATTTTCTTGTCGTAGCTTTCGATCGGGAAAATTTCCCGCAGAACGCCTTCTAGCCCTGTCGGGCTACGGCGGTCGAAGGCCACTTCGAGTTGAAGAAATCGGTCGTAGGACCGAGTTTGAATATCAGTCAGCGGTGGAACAGGTGCGGCATCGCCGAAACGACCGAAGTTGCGCTCAACTGTCGGGGCGATGATCCGCACGGCCGGAATGGCCATCGTGTCACTCCTTCCCGGAAACGGAAGAACGGCGACGAAAGCCATTTCCACACACTGTGGCAACGGGGCTTGCGGCGTCCGGGAGAATACGTTATTGGTTAAGAGACAGTTGCACGGCGCGCTGACAACCGGGGCTTCTTGGCACCCCATCACCCCAAGGCGACGGAGCATCAATGACCCTGGTTCGACTACTCGGGTTCACTGTGAACGACCGGAGTTGACATCCAGAGAGTTGAAGCAAGTGGGTAGCGCGCATTTTCACCACTGGCTGCACGAGGCGGAAGGCAAACCACCCAAGACGAATCTCAAGTCGTGTGCCAAAACCGGAAAAGACCACAAACTTTGTTGACAAATACATAATACCCGGACGAGGGCGGTTCGACCACCCAGTCCGGGCATTTTTTTTGCTACTGACCTTACGCTGGCTTAATTTCAACCTTGCCGCCTTCTTTTTCGATCTTCGCTTTGAGGTCTTCGGCGGTTTTCTTGTCAACATTTTCCTTAATGGACTTCGGCGCGCCTTCGACCGTGGCCTTGGCTTCGCCGAGACCTTGAGCCGTGATTTCACGGACCACTTTAATCACGCCGATCTTCTTCGCGGGATCAAACCCGGTGAGAATCACGTTGAATTCGGTCGCTTCCACGACGGGTGCTGCCACGGCTGCCGGTGCCGCTGGACCACCGCCGCCGCCGCCCGCTGCGGGTTCGATCTTGTGGGTTTCTTTGAGGTACTCTTTTAACTCAACCGCTTGCTTGAGGGTGAGGTTGGCGAGTTTGTCGCCGAGTTCTGCAATCGCGCTCATCGTTTTAATCCTTGTGTAGGAAGCTTCGGTGCCGGTTGAAGCAATCCGGCGACGATGCGTAATAGCTAAAGTTCAGGGTGAGAAAAATTCCAACGAACCGGGATTGTTCGATCCCGGTATTCTTCGTGGTCGTGTTAGCTAGCAGTCGGTGCCGCCTCGGTGACTTCGGCAGGAGCAGCCTTCTCAGCCGCCGCTGCCGCTATTTCAGCAGCATCTTCGATCGTGTGAACCAAGCCGGCCAGTTCATTCACTGGACCCATGATGGCGGCGAGTAGGTTC
>JANLRE010000561.1:0-2601 GCA_031368205.1 Fimbriiglobus sp.
CCACTCTCCACTCTCCACTCTCCACTTTTTGCAGGTGTCGCATGGCGGACGAAGTGAAGCATCGGGTCGTGGTCATTGGCGGCGGGTTTGGCGGGTTGTACTGCGTGCGGGCGTTGGCACGCTCGCCGGTGCAGGTGACGTTGATTGATCGGCGGAATTTTCACCTGTTTCAACCGCTGTTGTACCAAGTGGCGACTGGCGGGCTGTCACCGGCGAACATCGCGGCGCCGTTACGGTCGATTTTGAAGTACCAACGCAACGCCCGGACGATCCTGGCGGACGTGACCGGCTTCGACATTCCGGGGAAGCTTGTGCTGACCCAGGACGGCGAAAAGATCCCGTTCGACTCGCTCGTATTGGCAACCGGCGCGGGGCACCATTACTTCGGCCACGACGATTGGGAACAGCACGCACCGGGGTTGAAGACGCTCGAAGACGCCACCGAGATTCGGCGCCGGGTGCTGAGTGCCTTTGAGAAAGCCGAACGCACGGAAGACCTCGCCGTGCGGAAACGGTTGCTCACGTTCGTGGTCATCGGCGGCGGGCCGACGGGCGTGGAGATGGCCGGTTCGATCAGCGAACTCGCACGGATCACGATGCGCCGCGACTTCCGCGCCATTGACCCGGCCCTGTGTCGGGTCGTGTTGGTCGAAGGCCAGACACGGGTGTTGCCCGCATTCCACGAGAAACTTTCCGCCAAGGCCGCCGAAGCGTTGGCGTCCATAAATGTGGAAACCATGCTCGATTGCCACGTGACCGCAATCACGGCGGACCACGTGGCGGTGACTTCGGACGGCTCGAAAGAATCGAAACAAATCGACACGGAAACGGTGGTGTGGGCGGCAGGTGTCAAGGCATCGCCACTGGGAAAAAGGCTCGCCGAGGCGATCGGCACCGGCATCGAAGTGGGCCGCGCCGGGCACGTGACCGTGAACCCGGATTGCAGCGTACCGGGGCAGCCGAACATTTTCGTCGTCGGCGATTTGGCCAGCTTGAAAGGCGAGAACGGCAAACCGCTGCCCGGCGTCTCCCCGGTTGCAATGCAAGAAGGGCGGTACGTCGCGGACCTGATTCATCGCCGGGTAAAGGGGAACGGTTCACCCGGCCCGTTCAAGTATTGGGACAAGGGCAGCATGGCAACGATCGGTCGCAGCCACGCGGTCGCCGATCTGGGCTTCATCCGCTTCAGTGGTTGGCTCGCGTGGATGGCGTGGCTGTTCATTCACATTCTGTACTTGGCACAATTCTCGAACCGGATGCTCGTCCTGTTCCAGTGGACCTGGAACTACATCACCCGCAACCGCTCCGCCCGTCTCATCACCGGCGAACGCGCCACGAGTGAACTGACCAAATGAGTAGCGCAACCCTCATCACTGGCGCGTCCTCCGGGATTGGCCGCGAACTGACAAAGCAGTTCGCGGCTGCGGGTTTCGATCTGATTTTGACCGCCGCCGTGAGGACGAGTTGAATGCATTGGCCACCGAATTGGTTGACATCTATGGTGTAACCTGCCACGTATTCCCTTCCGATCTTTCGTTACCCGACGCGCCGCAACAACTCTTCGACAAAGTGACCGATGCCAACCTTGTTGTCGATGTGTTGGTGAACAACGCCGGGTTCGGGCAATATGGTCCGTTCCTGGAATCCGACCCGGCGCGGTTGCTACAAATGTTACAAGTCAACATGCTGGCGCTAACGCACCTGACGCGGTTGTTCTTGCCAGGCATGGTTCTGCGAAAGCACGGGCGAATCCTGAACGTCGCCTCCACCGCAGCGTTCCAACCCGGCCCCCAAATGGCAGGTTATTACGCGACCAAGGCGTATGTGTTGTCACTCTCGGAAGCGCTGAGCTACGAGTTGCGACAGTCGGGTGTCGCGGTAACGTACCTTTGCCCAGGGCCGACACGAACGGAGTTCGTAGCCAACGCTGCGCTCGAAGGATCGAAGCTCTTTCACAGCCCCGGTGTGATGGAAGTGGCACCAGTGGCCGAAGCCGCGTTTTGGGCAACACTACGTGGCCAACGGGTCGTGGTGCCGGGATTCCGCAACCGCGTTAATGCATTCTTTGGCCGCCACCTACCGCGTTGGCTCGTGTTACGAATCGTCGATCGCATTCAAGAGCAACGCGAACATTAACCCTAGCGGAGTTTGCACCATGCCGAAAGCAACCTGGAACGGAACCATCATCGCCGAGAGCGCTGATACCATCGTCGTCGAGGGGAACCACTACTTCCCGCCGACCGCGATCAAGAAAGAATTCTTCGTGCCCACCAGTACCCACACCACGTGCGGTTGGAAGGGCGTGGCCAGCTACTACAGCGTGGTCGTCAACGGCGACACCAACAAAGACGCCGCGTGGTACTACCCCGAACCGATGTCGGCGGCGAAGAACATCACCGGCTACGTGGCGTTTTGGAAGGGCGTCAAAGTGGAGGGGTAGCGTTCCCCTGGGCTGATCGGAAGTTGGGGTTGTTGATGGCATTTTAGGGTGAGTCGGAACGGTTTTTATTGCGATTAGGATTCGTGTTGACGCACCAAAAACGCACATGCACCCGATGATTCTTTCTGCGTGAGGGGTTCCGCATCGCTTCGACTCCTCAG
>JANLRE010000566.1:0-11367 GCA_031368205.1 Fimbriiglobus sp.
CCATGACCGGGGCCGTCGCACTACTCGGGTTGCCGACAGGCTTCACGCTCGACTTGCTCACAGCGTTGCCGGGCACTTGCGGAACCGGCGTGGGGTTGGATGACGGCTTGGAATGCAGCGACCGGGGGCGAACCAGTGAACGGTTGCTGTCCATCTCGGAAACGTCCAGCAGTCGCTCCGAGACGATTTCCTCGGACTCGAAAACGGGTTCGACTTCGTCGTCGTGCAACGCATCGCCACGCAGGTCTTCCGGGATGACGTGGGCGAGGTCGTGGCGGTCCAAGTACGTGATCGCCAACTCCCGGAAGATGTAGTCGATGATCGACGTGGACATCTTGATGAACGGGTTACCCTGCACGATCCCGTTCGGCTCGAAGCGCGTGAACAGGAACGCATCCACGTATTCGTCCAGCGGCACGCCGTGTTGCAGCCCCAGACTGACCGCGATGGCGAAGCAGTTGGTCATGCTGCGGAACGCGGCGCCTTCCTTGTGCATGTCGATGAAGATTTCGCCGAGCGAGCCGTCCTCGTATTCGCCGGTGCGGACGTAAATCTTGTGGTTGCCGACGCGGGATTTTTGCGTGTAACCGGCGCGGCGATCCGGCAACCGCCGCCGCCGCGCGATGTAGCGGATAATCACCTTCTCCGTGATCTTCTCGGCGGCCCGCATCGCGCTGTGCTTCGGTTCTTCGACGACAACGGGTTCGTCATCCGCAACAACGCTCGCCAGCACCGCCGCTTCGGGGGAATCGGCCACCGAGTTGAGCGGTTGGGATAACTTCGACCCGTCGCGGTACAAGGCGTTCGCCTTGGTCATCAACTGCCAACTGAGCCAGTACGCTTTCTTCACATCGTCGATGGTGGCGTCGTATGGCATGTTGATCGTCTTCGAGATCGCACCGCTGATGAACGGTTGGGCGGCTGCCATCATGCGAATGTGCGATTCCGGCGACAGGTAGCGTTTGCCAAGCTTTCCGCACTTGTTCGCGCAATCAAAAATCGGCAAATGTTCCGCTTTCAAGAACGGCGCACCTTCAATAGTCATGGTGCCGCACACGAACGTGTTAGCCTCTTCGATTTGTTTCTTCGTGAACCCGAGGTGGGTCAACAAATCGAACGTGGGCGAATCGAGCAGTGCCTGCGGGATTTGCATCTGGTTCAGCAGGAAATCGTCGCCGAGCGTCCAGCGGTTGAACAAGAATGGCAACTCGAACGTGCCCGGCAGTTGCACTTCGAGTTTCTGCAAAACTTCATCCGTGAAGCCTTTTGCCTTCAGGGATAAGATGTTGATATGCGGGCAACCATTCAACGTGGCCGCACCACGACAGTACCGGATGATGTCGTCAATTTGCCACGGCGTGTACCCAAGTTTGGTCAACGCGGGCGGCACGGATTGGTTGATAATCTTGAAGTATCCGCCCCCCGCCAGCTTCTTAAACTTGACGAGCGCGAAGTCCGGTTCAATCCCCGTGGTGTCGCAGTCCATCACTAACCCGATGGTGCCAGTCGGCGCAACGACCGTGACCTGCGCGTTACGGAAGCCGTGTTTTTCGCCCAGCTTTAACATGCGATCAGATTCGCTCCGGGCCGCGCTCAGCAAGTCTGCCGGGCAATACTGCGGGTCGATACCGATCGGCGTTACGGTCAGTCCTTCGTACTCCGTCGCGGGCAGGTTGTACGCGGCCCGGCGGTGGTTACGAATCACTTGGAGCATCGCGGCACTGTTAGCGTCGTACCGCTCAAACGTACCCAGTTCCCCGGCAATCTCTGCGGACGTGGCATAAGCGCCGGCGTGCATGATGGCGGTCAGTGCCGCACATTGCGCCCGGCCTTCGTGCGAATCGTAGGAGATCCCTTGTATCATCAACAGCGCGCCAAGGTTGGCATAACCCAACCCCAGTGTGCGGAAATCATACGACTTCTGCGCAACGGGTATGCTCGGGAACTGGGCCATGTGAACGCTGATTTCGAGTATCAATGTCCAAAGCCGGATGCCGTGCTTGTAGGATTCAACATCAAACTTGCTAGTTTTCACATCATAAAACTTCACCAAGTTGAATGACGCGAGGTTACAGGCGGTATCGTCTAGAAACATATACTCGCTACACGGATTGCTAGCTTGGATGCGGCCGTCCGTTGGGCACGTGTGCCACTCGTTGATCGTGGTATCGAATTGGACACCGGGGTCCGCACAGCCCCAGGCTGCGAAGGCGATTTTATCCCACAATTCGCGGGCTTTCATCGTTTTCTTCGGCTTGGGCGCCCGGTTCTGCTCTTTCGCATTGTCGAGTTCGGTCCGCCAATAGAGGCTCCAGTTGCCGTCGGTTTCGACGGCCTCCATGAAGTCGTTGGTAATGCGAACCGTGTTGTTACTGTTCTGCCCGGACACCGTGAAGTATGCCTTCGATGTCCAATCTGTATCATATTCTTCAACGTCAATGCTGGTGGCACCTTGGCGGGCCAGTTGCATGACTCGTGCAATATAGTTTTCCGGGACCAACGCACTGCGCGCGTTCAACACGGCTTTGCGAAGTCCCGTGTTTTTGCTCGGGTCGTATTGTTCGCTCACGTTGGGGTAGGTGATGATCGCTTTCATCACGGCGTTGAGATTCTTGTTCAACAACCGGGAGCCGGTCACGAGTGCGGCCACTTTCTGTTCTTCAATCACCTTCCACGAAATGAACTCTTCGATGTCCGGGTGGTCGAGGTCCAGAACGACCATCTTCGCGGCCCGACGTGTGGTCCCGCCGGACTTGATCGCCCCGGCGGCTCGGTCGCCGATCTTCAAAAAGCTCATCAACCCAGATGACTTGCCGCCGCCCGAAAGTGGTTCGCCGTCGCCACGGATTTGCGAAAAGTTCGACCCGGTGCCCGAACCGTACTTGAAGATGCGCGCTTCGCGGACCCACAAGTCCATGATGCCGCCTTCGTTCACCAAGTTATCAGATACACTCTGGATGAAGCAGGCGTGCGGCGCTGGCCGTTCGTATGCCGATGTCGAGCGGCTCATTTCCTTCGTGAGCGGGTCAACGAAGTAGTGCCCTTGCGGTGGCCCTTCGATACCGTAGGCCCAGTGCAAGCCCGTGTTGAACCATTGCGGGCTATTCGGGGCGCACATCTGGTTCGCCAACATGAACGTGACTTCATCGTGGAAAGTCCGGGCATCACGTTCCGTGGTAAAGTAACCACCCTTCCAACCCCAATAAGTCCAGCAGCCCGCCAACCGATGGAAGACTTGCCGCGAATCCGTTTCGCCAACAATCGGTGTATCTGCCGATTCCGCGACGCTGCGTTGCAACCACTCCGGCACGCCGTCTTCGACGACCTTGATGGTGGCTGCGGCCACGCCCGCCTTGCGGAAATACTTCTGCGCCAGAATATCAACGGCGACCTGGGACCAGCCTTCCGGCACCTGGATGTCGTTCATCTCGAAGACCGCCGACCCGTTCGGATTCACAATCCGCGAAGTCCGGGACACGAAGGGCAATTTCGAGAAAGGGTCTTGCCCTTCAACAGTGAAACGACGGGTGATCTGCATGGCGATACCGCAAGTTATCTAGGGACTGTCTCTTTCGCTCATCCGGTATTCGACCGGACGAGATTCGATCATGTAACCAGAGGGGAGTGGTGTTTTTCAAGGATAACGGATGTATACAATACACACCCGTCATCCTGTGTACAGACCAACACTCCGTGTCGATGATGTCTTCAACTACTCATCATGGCCGCTAGTTGGGTTCGGAGTAGCGATCTGTCCGCGCTTCATCGCTTCTTCGTTTTGAGCGCGCCTTTCTTAGCAGGCGCATCTGCCTCATTTGATACAAACGGTAAAGTCAGACCTTTTTGATCCTGATATTTGCCCTTCTTGTCGGCATAACTCACCCGGCACACCCCAACGCCTTTGAGGAACAACATTTGCGCGATGCCTTCGCCTGCATAAATCTTCGCCGGCAGCGGCGTCGTGTTGCTAATCTCGATCGTCACCCGCCCCCGCCACTCCGGTTCCAACGGCGTCACGTTCACGATAATTCCGCAACGCGCGTAGGTGCTTTTCCCCAGGCACACGCCGAGGACATCGCGGGGGATCTCGAAATACTCGATCGTCTCCGCCAGGGCGAAGCTATTGGGCGGGATGATGCACGTATCCCCGATCACGTCCACGAACGATTTCGGGTCGAAGTTCTTGGGGTCCACCGTGCTGCCCCAGACGTTCGTGAACACCTTGAAGTGCCGGTCCACCCGCACGTCGTAGCCGTAACTGGTCAGCCCATACGAGATCACGCCCGGCCGGTGCTGTTGGGGTGCGAACGGGACGATTTTGATCCCGTCTTCAATCATCCAGTCCGGAAGTACACCCATACCCACTCACTCCTTGAGTAGACCGCAACCGAACACGAGAACACGCCCGGATAGCTTCGACCGGCAAGCATACCTAGCTTTGCTAAACCAACGGGTGATCGACTGCACACGATGGAGTCGAAGACGACTTGATCGCGCCAGCCGTCAGAACCGGCAGACTACTTTTTGAGTGCGTAAACGGGACGTGGGTTCCAAACTACATCACTTCACGATCGCAGCACGGCCTTTGGATGGCTTGACCTTCGGCGTGACGGTGATTTCGACCTGTTGGTCCAGCAAAGTGAGCAAGCGAATGAGCCGATCAATGGTGAATCGCTCGGTACGACCCCGAATCAGACCAGCCAATTTGTCTTCATCAAGCTTCAGTAGTTCGGCGGCCTTGGCGTGCGAAAGTTTGCGCGCCGCGATGGCCCTACGGATGTGCTGCACGAGCTTGGCTTTTTCAAGCAAAACTTCCGGATTCGGAAGGCCGATGTCGGCAAACACGTTGCCGCAACTTTCCTCGACAAGAGTTTCTGGGATGTCACTCTTCTTCTGACCGTTCTTGCTGTGCGAGCCATTCTTCATATTCAGCCTCGGCTTGTTTCAATCGCACTTTGATTTTTTCAATGTCCGCAACAGGCGTCGCTCTACCACTCTTCGACTTCTTTTGGAACACGTGGAGAACAAAGACAAAATCACGGAACTTAACGGTATAAACAGCCCGATAAGCGTTCCCCTCGAAGCTCTCGACAATCTCGACAACACTCGCACCAGTGAAACCTTTCAAAGGTTTAGCAGCAGGATTTATCTTGCCGGTTTGTGCATCGAACAACGCGCCGCCAAATGCCACCCGCACTGGTTTCGGCATACGCTGCATATCACGACGACTCGACGCGATCCAGCGAACTGGCTTGGGCGTCGGCGATTCGGTTTCGTCATTGTTAGCCATCGGTATTATGCCGTGTTAGGCATTCCTTTACAATTGCTGATTTCGTAACGATGTCGATAGACAGCACTCTAACCGACACACCTTTCTTGCTTGTTGCCACCATTATCGTGAGTTCGCGCGCTGAGACGTGGCGTGGGTCACTCTAACCGACACGCCTTTCTTGACTTGTTGCCACCTTAACAAAACGATACCGCAAACCACGAATCGACCGGCAGACACCTTTTGTTTCCACCCTGCCAGCAGCTTTTCAAAGTTGCTGGCACTCCAGACGACAGCCAACACTCGATAAACTGATGTAGGAATCAAACCAAAACTTCCCAGGAATCACGTCATGGCACACTGGTTGTTTAAGCAAGAGCCGGATTGCTACAGCTTTGCCGATCTCGAACGGGATGGGCAGACGACGTGGGATGGCGTGAAGAATCCGGTGGCGTTGAAGCACCTTCGGGCGGTTGCGGTTGGCGATACGGTTTTTTTCTACCACACGGGCAAAGAGAAGGCGATCGTTGGCGTGATGGCGGTCGTGCAGGCGGAGTTGAGTGATGACAACGTGCCGATGCTCACGGTGAAGGTGTTGCACAAGCTAGCCAATCCCGTTTCTCTGGCGGTCATCAAAGCCGATGCGTCGTTTGCCGATTGGGAACTGGTCCGCATCTCCCGGTTGTCCGTTATGCCGGTTTCGCAAGTACGATGGAAGCAAATTGAAGCGATGGGCAAGAAGGTGAATGACGCGGAGAAGCCGACACCGAAGACAAAAAAGAAGACCGCCGAGTAGCTATCTACCCGACGGTCTATTTCACTGGGCAGCCGTCGCAGACAGCATCGCCCGTCTGCAGCTGTTTAGGACAGCCACCCTACCTGTTTACCTTCTATCACTTGTCCACCTCCTTTATGCAAGCTTTACGCCGCCGGTGCCCTGGAAACAGTCAGGCCACACCCTTGGCCTCTTGCCCGTCGCGCCACGGACGCACGACTTACGCAACTACACTATACCCGACCCCCACCCCCCGAAGTCAAGTCGCCCGCAAAAATTGCCGTGCAACCCCGATCGATCTCTTGTGCATTCGATACCGTTGGTAGATTCACGATCCTGGTTAAACAGGACTGGTCAGTCACCAAAACGAACCCGACAATACTGCATAATGTTCTGAACCTCTCGTTGAAGGATGTCGTTCATGTGGACTCCGATTGTTCTTGTTGCTGCAATGGCTTTCGCACCGGCGCAGACTGGCGGGTTGGCGCTCTCGAACGTGCGTAGCACTTATGGCGAACTCGGGGGCGCTCGTCCGGGTAGCCCGTTGTTGCCGGGGGATGTGCTGTTTGTTTGCTTCGACATCGAAGGCATCACGATTGATCCGGAAGGCAAAGTGCAGTACACGATGGGGATGGACATCCTCGACAAAGCGGGCGAAACCTTTTACAAGACGGACCCTTCGACCAAGGCCGATTTCGTACCGCTCGGTGGCGGCAAACTGCCGGGGCGGGCGTATGTCTCTGTGGGTCTTGACCAGCCCGCCGGTGAGTACACAATGAAGGTCACGGTCACGGACACCGCGAACAAAGCGACGAAATCACTGGAGCAGAAATTTAGCGTCCTCGGCAAGGATTTTGGCGTGGTCGCGGTGTACGCCAGCATTGACGAACGGGGCCAAATCCCGGCCCCGACCACGGCGATTGTGGGGCAATCGGTGTTCGTCCAATTCGGCGTCGTCGGCTTCGCGCGGGGTGGCGATAAGAAGCAACCGAACGTGTCGATTGAGATGGTGCCGCTCGACGAGAAGGGTAACCCGACCATTCAAAAGCCGAGCGTGTTCAACCTGGACGCGGGTGTCGATGAAAAAGACGCCGGGATCACCGTGCGGTTTTTGCTGCCGCTTACCCGACCCGGCAAGTTCACCGTGCGGCTGAAAGCCACCGACAAAGTGGCGAACAAGACGTACACGTTCAACTTGCCAATCACGGCACTGCTCTCGGCGAACTAACCCAACGATGTGTATTATGAGCTGTTGGCACACCATCACAGCATCTGGTAGCAGATCAGTTGACAAGAAATTTAGACAGGATTAACAGAATTTAACAGGATTAATACGTTTGAAATCCGATTTTTAATCCTGTTTAATCCTGTTAATCCTGTCTAATAAATCTGCCGACATGCCTGCTTTGTTCGTATTTCCTGATCGAGATGTTATTCCCATGAGTTCGCTGCAAGATCGTATTGCCCAGTTTCGCAAGATGGCCACCGACGACCCGGACAACGAACTCGGGCACTTCCGGCTTGGGCAATTGTTGATGGAAGACAGCCAGTTCGCGGACGCTGTGGTGTCGCTCCAGCGGACCGTGGAATTGTCGCCACAGTTCTCGAAGGTGTATCAGCTACTCGGCGAATGCCAGATCAAGTTGAACGCCAACGACAAAGCGATCGAAGTGCTGACCACCGGCTACAAAGTCGCGGACGAGCGTGGCGATAAGATGCCCCGCGATGCAATGGGCAAGCTGTTAAAAGACCTCGGCGCTCCCGTGCCGCAAGCCGAAGTGGCGACCGCACCCGTTGATGACGGCCCCGATTCCGGCTTCCGGTGCGAACGCCCCGGTTGCCCGTCCGGTCGGCGGGCCGCGCCGATCGTGACCCCGCCGATGCCGGATGCGTTGGGCCAACGAATCATGAAGCACATCTGCGTCGGGTGCTGGGAATTGTGGCGGAAGGATCAGTCGATTAAGGTGATTAACGAACTGCGGCTCGACCTCAGTTCCGAATCTGGCAGCGCCGAGTACGACAAGTACATGCGGGAATACTTCGGGTTTGAAGACGATCACGACCAACCTCCAGCCTGAAAGCGGTCGAAATGCCAACAGTCTCCGGCTACCTGGTGCAGTACGGTCGATCGGCATTCGTGGGTCATTTTGAAGCATCGAACCGGCTCACGATCACGGCGTTGCGTGGGGACCGGGTGGTGGTTCACACACCGCGTGGGCTGGAAATCGGCACGGTGCTTTGCGAAGCCACCGAACGCTTTTTGGTGTCGCTTGATCCGACGGCCGGTGGCAAGTTGTTGCGCGAGGTGAGTCCGGAGGATGAAGTCGATGCACGCGAATGTGAACAGTTCGGCCAGCGAATTTTGAACGCGGGCGAACAACTCGCAGTAGACCAGGGATTACCGCTCCTGTTCGTCGATGTCGAAGTGATGCTCGACGGGGCGTCCGTGGTCCTTCACACCGTGCCCTGGGATCACTGTGACGCCGATCCACTTTTTGCCGAACTCACGCAACGGTTTGAAGTTCCCGTCCAAATGCTCGACCTGTCGCGCACGCCGACCATTGCCGATCCGCCCGAAAAAACTTCGACCTGTAGCAAGCCGGGGTGTGGTACGAGTTCCGGTGGTTGCACGTCGTGTGGTACGGGTGGCGGATGCAGCACGGGTAGTTGTTCCAAGGGCAGCGTCAAATCGGCTGAGGAACTAACCGACTACTTTGCCAACCTCCGACGCCAAATGGAAGCTCAGGCAGTTCAGCGAATGCCACTCAACTAACCCAAAAACGGTTCGACGTTCCGGCCTCCACTCTGCAAACTATTTGTGGGTTTAAATCGCCATCCTTGCGAGGACCGCTATGTCTCGTTTCACTCGATCCGCACCCCGATTGGCGGCGCTCATCGCCGTGGTCGTGTTTGCCCCTGTCAGCCAAGCCGTTGAGCCGGATTCAGCACTCAAGGCAATTCTTTCAGTCACCCGTGAAGGCACCAACAACGAAGCCACGGCCAACGCTTGGAAGCAACTCGTCGCCACGGGGTCGGACGGCCTGTTCCCCGCGTTAAACGCTTTCGACGGGGCTAACCCGACGGCGGCAAATTGGCTGCGGTCGGCGGTCAGCGCGATTGTGGACAAAGAGCGTCAAGCGAAAAAACCGTTACCGGCAGAAAAGCTCAAAGCCTTCGTCGAAGACACCAAACGCCATCCGGCAGCACGACGAATCGCCTACGAGTTGTTTGCCGAAGCGAACCAGCCCGAGGCGGCAAAGTTGTTGCAGACGTTGACCAACGACCCCAGCTCGGAAATCCGCAACGACGCCATCGCGGCCCGAATCCAGGACACGAAAACCTTGAAGGATGCGGCCAAGCAAAAAGCGATCTATCAGGAACTGTTCGCAAAGAGTCGGGACGAAGACCAAGCGGAGGAACTCGCCAAACTCCTCGAAGCCGCCGGTGCCCCCGCGAACCTCACGACGCACTTCAACTTCGTCACCCAGTGGTCCGTGATTGGGCCGTTCGACAGCAAAGACGGGGTCGGGTTTGCGAAATCCTACACGCCCGAAACGAAAGTCGATTTGAAAGCGACCGCAACGGGAACCTTGAAGGATCCGTTGAAATGGAACCCTGTTCAGAGTGACGCGAAGTACGGCACCATCGACCTGAACAAACAACTTGGCAAGCACAAGGACGCCGTCGGGTACGGCTACACCGTGATCGAATCACCGAGCGAGATGCCTGCCGAGATTCGCGTGGCCACCCAGAACGCGGTGCAGATTTATTTGAACGGCAAGAAACTGTTCGAGCGTGAAGAGTACCACCACGGAACCAAGCTGGACCAGCACGTGGCCCTCGGGACGTTGAAAGCGGGGCCGAACGAGATCCTCATCAAAGTCTGCCAGAACAACCAGACCGAACCGTGGGCACAAGTTTGGAACTTCGCCGTGCGGGTCTGCGACAAGACCGGCGGCAAGCTGCCACTGCAACAAGTCGTTGGGACCGAACCGGGCGAATCGAAACTGGTCCCGCTTGGCAATTTGAAACCCGCCATCAAGGAGGAGAAATAATGCAACGGTTCGCAATCATCATCACACTACTTGCTGTCACTGGCACCACGAACGCCGCCGATTGGCCGCAGTTCCGTGGGCCGAACGGCATCGCCACGTCGCCGGAAATCAACCTGCCCACCGGCTTCAGTGAAACCTCCGGGTTGCGTTGGAAAGTCGCAATCCCCGGTCGTGGCGTGGCGTCTCCGGTGATCGTTGGTAGTCGCGCGTTCGTCACGAGTAGCAGCGGCAAGTACGACGATCACCTGCACGTGATCTGCATCGACACCGCGTCCGGTGCGCAGTTGTGGCACCGTCAATTGGCCGCAACCGGCAGCACCAACGCCCACCCCGATACCTGCATGGCCGCACCCACACCCGTCGCGGACCAAACCGGGGTGTACACGCTGTTCGCGTCGGGTGACTTGGCTGCCTTTGATAACGACGGCACGTTGCGTTGGTACCGCTCGCTGGTGGAAGACTACCCGACCATCACCAACCAAATCGGCATGGCCGCATCGCCGGTGCTGTTCGAGAACAAGCTCATCGTGCCGATGGACAACGCCGGGGATTCGTTCCTCGCCGCGATCGACACCAAGACCGGCAAGAACCTGTGGAAAGCGCCGCGCATTCGGGACATCAGTTGGGTCACACCACTGGTGCGAAAACTCGATACCGGCAAAGCCGAAGTCATCTTCCTGAGCAAGATCGACCTCACGGCCTACGACATCGAAACGGGCGCGAAGAAGTGGACGGCCAAGGTCAACGGCTCGATTCCGACGCCGACACTCGTGGGCGATTTGCTGATCTCGCCGTCCGGGGGCGTGACCGTGGCAAAGCTCGGGGCGGACGGGTTGAAGGAAGTCTGGAAGTCCCCGAAACTGCAAACCGGCATGTCGTCCCCGGTCTACTACGACGGCTTCGTGTACGGCACCAACTCGACCGGCATCGTGAAGTGTGCCAACGCCAAGACCGGCGACATCGTCTGGGAAGAACGGGTCAAAGGCAAGTTCTCCGCGTCACCAATTGCGGCGGACGGCAAGCTGTACGTGTTCAACGAAGCCGGTGTTCTGACCACGATCAAGCTCGGCGCGATGCCCGAAATCATCGCCGAAAGTCCCACGAATGAACGCGGCCAAGCCACGCCGGCCATCTCCGGCGGCGCGATCTTCTTACGCGGGGACAAGAGCCTGTTTTGCATCGGGTCCAAAGTCGGTAGCTAAAGTGAGGCCGAGATGCACACGGTTTTGATATTCCCGGCGAGCCAGCGATGTTAGTCGCCGGGTGGT
>JANLRE010000580.1:0-11241 GCA_031368205.1 Fimbriiglobus sp.
TCCACCCGGCAGCTTACGCAGCCGGTTCGCCGGGAATGGTTTTAAGCGAGTGACGTTCGGTCAATCTTTGGGGCTGCCCATGAAGTGTCAGCGCTGTGGCCACGATGAGGCCTCGGTTCACCTGACCGACATCGTGAACAAGAAGAAACGGGAACTCCACCTGTGCGAGAGCTGCGCGCGGGACCAGCAACTCATACCCGAAGGGTCCGCACCCCAGCAGTTGAATTTGCAAGCCCTCGTGCAACTGATTATGGGGCAACCGACCGACGTGGACCCGGCCGGATTGACCTGCCCGACCTGTGGGCTAAAGTATGCCGCGTTCCGGGCCGACGGTCGATTAGGGTGCGCGGACGACTATGATATATTTCGAGCGGCCCTCGTACCGTTGCTCGATCGCATCCATCGGGGAACCCACCACAACGGCAAGGTTCCGCGACATGCCCAACACCACGCGGCAATCGTGGCACTGCAAGAACAATTGCGGGTGGCCATCACCGCAGAGAATTACGAAGACGCCGCGACACTCCGCGACCGAATCCGGCAGGCAGAAGGAAGCAACGGATGAACCTCGATAGTTTGCTTCCCAATTTAGGTGAATGGCTCCGCGGGACCGGCCCCGAAGTGGATGTCGTGGTCTCGACCCGCATCCGGCTGGCGCGCAACTTGGCCCATTACCCGTTCACGACTCGCGCCAGCAGCACGCAAAAAAACGAGACCGAAGCGAAGATCCGCGAAGCGATCCAAAAGGCGGCCATCACCCCCGGCCTGTCGTACCTCAGCGTGGCCGGACTGGCTCCACTCGATCGGCAATTCCTTGTCGAACGGCAACTCATCAGCCGGGAACTCGCCAACGTACTCGAAGGGCCGCGTGGCGTGGCGTTCGACGAACGCGAATCGGTCAGCGTAATGGTGAACGAAGAAGACCACCTTCGCTTACAAGTCATGCGTAGCGGGTTGGCACTGGATGAAGCGTGGCAGGTCATCGACCAAGTCGATGACGCCCTCGAAGCCCGGTTGACGTATGCGTTCCACGAGCAGTTCGGCTACCTGACCGCGTGCCCCACGAACGTCGGCACCGGGATGCGGGCGAGCGTGATGTTGCACCTCCCGGCCCTCGGCATCACCAAGCAAATCGAGAAAGTCTTCAAGGCGTTGCAGAAGATCAACCTCGTGGTGCGTGGCCTGTACGGCGAAGGCAGCCGGGCGTCCGGGGACTTGTACCAAATCTCGAATCAAGTCACGCTGGGCCGCTCCGAACCGCGCGTGCTGACGGAAATCCGCGAAGTCATCACGATGATTTTGCAGTACGAGCGGCAAGCCCGCCAAGTGCTGCTGCGGGAACGCAAGCAAGCCGAGCAGGACCGCGTCGCCAGGGCCATCGGCACCCTGGGCAGCGCGACGATGATTACTTCCGAAGAAACGATGGAACTGCTGAGCGCCGTGCGGTTGGGGATCAACCTGCACCTGCTCGATGATTTGCCGTCGCAAACGGTGAACCAACTGTTCATTCACACCCAAGCCGCGCACCTGCAAAAATTGATGGGCACCCAGCTCGACGGCGAAGAACGCAACGCCGCCCGTGCCCGCTACCTGCGCAACAAGCTCCGCGAACTCGGGTCATCGACGTAATGCACGACTTGCTGAAACGCCGTTCCGTTCGCCTCGCTGCGCTGTTGGTTTTCATCCCCCTGCTGCTGCTGTGGACCTGGAAACTACTCGACCCTCACCCGGTCCCGGAACACATGCGGGAGTTTTTGAACTTCTGGGATTGGCTACCGTTTGTCTTGGCGAAGTGTCTGCACACCGGCTGTTATGCGTTCCTGACCGCACTGGCTCTAATTTGGGTTCCCACCCGACGTGGCAAAGTGCTGGCGGTCGGGTTCATGCTCCTTCACGGCATCGGCACCGAGATCGGCCAAACGTATGTGCCGAACCGCAGCGGCAGCGTCAAAGACGTGCTGATCGACAGTACCGGCGTGTTCCTCGGCGTGATGGCGATACGGCACGTGAACCGCCTGGGTACACTGGATGAAGGATTACGAAGGAGGGAAGAACTATGCCAACACCATTGACAGCGACCGACGTGCGGACCGTTGAAATTCGATTGCCGCTTGCAACAGAGACTCGACTCCGCGAAAAGGCAAACGAAGCCGGGTTGCCGCTCGAAATCTATCTCGAAGAGTTGGCCGAATCGGACGCCAATCGGAACGGGGACGAAGACCCATTAGCAGCGGCCATTCGTCGTTTAACTAGCCGAACCCCGGCGCAAATTGAAGCCGACCGGGAAGAGATTCTAAGAACTTCAAAACTAGGCCGACCATTACCGCCCGGAAAAACTTTGTTCGATGTCGTCGAAGGCACTTGGCCGGGTGATGAGACCGATGAGGAAATCCGCGAGGCCCTGGAGAAAATCTCCTGATGTCCAGCCAACGCTACCTGCTCGACACGAACATTCTGATCCATTTTGTTCGTGCCAGTCGAGTTTGGACCCAAATCCGCTCGCGTTACCAACTGTTAGCAACGGACCCCAAACCGCTCATTTCAATCGTCTCGGCGGGCGAACTCCGGTCGTTCGCATACTTGCACGGTTGGGGTGACGCGAAACGGAGTCAGATGGATTTTATCCTGGGCTACTTTGACGAGGTTCCACTCGATTCCGACACGTTGGTCGAAGCCTATGCGGTGATCGATTCGCACCTACAATCACGCGGCCGCGCACTCGGGAAAAATGACCTCTGGATCGCCGCCACCGTTCAAACGATGGGTGCCACGCTACTGACAACCGACAAAGATTTCGACCCGATCTCGCCGAGGTTTATTGCACGTGACTGGATTAATCCCGACGCTCCCGCGAATCCACAAGCCAACTGATTGTCAACACGTTCCGTCACTTCTTCGCCTTCTCCTTCACGGCGTACTTTTGTTCTATCGTTGCGGCCAAGATGGCCGGACCCGTCACGCTACCGACGACGTTGGTTTCCCACTCGCGCCACTTGGCAAAGGCGGCGCCTCGTCGCGTCTCGGTGTCGGCGGCCTCGTCCTTGCGGAAGTAGAAGTTGGTGTAGACGTACTTCATCGCCGCGTGCCCAGGGGTTTGCTCGTCAAACCCGTAATCCTTCGTCGCTTGGCCTGACAAGATCACCGCCATTGCTAACGCAACGTCCTGGACGTTGATGTCCGGTTGGGGGTTCGCAATGTTGCCGCGAGAAACTGACGCTTCATCCATGAACAATTTCGTGATCGTGAAGAGATGCTCTTTGCTATTGTTCTTGGCGATTATCGTTGCGGCAGTGGCGCGATTGTACTCGCGGGCTTGAGGAGAAAGCATCATCTTCGCGGCATACTTGGACACCACGGGGGTACCCATGCCGGTGGCCTGGGCAATGTTCATGGCGTTGCTAATCCCGACCACACCTTCACGGGTATCCATCCAGTGGACCACGAGTTTACGAAACGCGACACCGTTCGTCCCTTTCCCATCGAGCGCCTCCCGGCTTGGCGGTACTAACAGATAATTCGAGACTTGCAGTTGAGTCCCATTGTTCACGAATCCATCGCGTTCGATCGCAATGGATTCCGCCAACAGCAACAACGCCAAGTCGGGTAGCTTCGGCGCGACTGCCTGGAAGTTGGGGCGGTGCGGAACCGGCGGCATCATTTGAAACTGGAGTTGTTGACGGCGGTTGGTAATCGCGTGGAACAGCTCCATGCCCGTTGGCCGATACGCCCCGACTACGGGTGACCCCCCCGCCAACGCGGACAGCCCCGGAACCTTGTCCGGGTGGACGCTACCGAGTGCCAACAACACGTCGTGATTGGCCTTGTTTTTCAACATCTCGACGAATAAATCGCGTGTCGATGGGTTATCACCGGCCACGAGCCGGAACCAGGACCATCCCGGCAAGTCGTGCTGATATTTGTTCTGGGCGTCGAGTTGAAAAGTCGCAATGCGTTCTTGGAGTTCGTCCGAAACAGCCAGCGGATAAAGCCACGCAACTCGGCTTTGCACTTCGGGGTCTGGATGGTACCGGGCTTCAATGAGTGCCGGCAACGCTAGCCGACCCATCGCTTCCAGTTCGCGCGTGGCCGCGTCCCGGTCGCGGTAGAAATCGTTCCCCAACAACCGCACGAGATCGCGCGCCTTCGCAACTTGCTCGGGCGGAACGACTAGGGACGCCGGGTCTGCCGAACCCGCAACCGTCACCCCGCCCAGCGTCAAAAGCCAGCAGCCAATCAGCAAAGCGCGAACCATCGCAGCACTCCCCGTGGAACGAATCTCCCACTAGCATAGCGTGATCCTCGGAAGAAGGGGAACACGATTCTGCGAAGTTGTCCACCTCAGGGTGCAGCCAAAAGGTTGGCGAACCCTTTCCGTTGTGATCGTGTCCTCACAATTGCTGTTAAACTCTTCGCCTAGAATTGGTATCACTCTTTGCGTTCTGGTTTTGCTTCTCAAGGACGATCTGCGATATGCCATCTGAAACTTCGGCGGCGCCGGCTTTACGGAAACTCACCCGGTCGGAGTGGGGAATCATCCTGGTTCTTGCGGCGATCAACTTCACGCACATGGTCGATTTCGTCATCATCATGCCACTCGGGGCACGGTTGATTAGCGAGTTCCAAATCACCAACTCCGAATTCGGGCGCGTCGTGTCGGTGTACGGCTACGCCGCCGGGATCGCCAGTCTTCTCGCTAGCTTCGTGATCGACCGATTCGACCGCAAATACTTCCTGGCCTTCATGTACACCGGGTTCACGCTCAGCACGTTGTTTTGCGGACTGGCGATGAGTTACGAAACGCTGCTGTTGTCGCGGGGGTTAGCGGGCGTGTTCGGCGGACTGGCGGCGGCGGCCATGATGGCGATTATCGGCGATACATTTCCGACGCACTTGCGCGGTCGGGCCACGGGCGCTGTGATGTCCGCCTTTGCAGTCGCATCAATTGCGGGACTGCCGATCGGGTTGCAACTCGCGGAATGGCTGGGTCGGGGGGCGCCGTTTGTTTGGCTGGCCGGATTGTGTGCGATGGTTCTGGCGGCGACCCTCTACTGGTTGCCTTCGATGACCGGGCACATCGGCGAACTCAATCGAAGACCACTGAAGGAATTCGCCGCCGTCGTTCGGGAGCCGAATCACCTCTGGGCGTTTGTGTTCACGTTCTCGCTGGTACTCGGCACCTTCACCGTGGCGTCGTTCATTGGGCCGTATTTGATTGCCGTCAACGGGTGGAGCGAGGGGCACTTGGCGATCATCTATTTGGTAGCCGGATTTTGCACCCTGATCGGCATGAACGTGATCGGGCTGATGTCGGACCGCTACGGCAAACGGCGGGTGTTCTTGGTGCTGGCGTCGTTGGCGATTGTCGTCAGTATCGGTATCACGAATTTGCCACCCGTTCACCTTGCGGTCGGAACACTCGCCTTAAGCCTGTTCATGGTGTGTGCGGCGGGCCGGATGGTTCCCGCCCAAGCGATGCTCATCGGCGTGGCCGCGCCGCAGATCCGCGGCGCCTTCATGAGCCTCAACACCGCCGTCCAACAATTTGCGACCGGATTGGCACCCGAGATCGCCGGGAACATCATGGACTTGGGCGACCCCAAAACGATGAACATGTATTGGCTGGTGGGTGTCGTGGCAGCCACCTCGGCGCTGATCTCGCTTGTGCTGTCCGGCTACATCCGCCCCGCAAAAACAGACGGCGTGAAATCGAGCGTTGCGCAATCGGCAGTCAGTGTGAAAGCGAATCGTGAGCCGGCCACTGTTGGCGCCTGACAATCGGCAGGCTAACACCAAGCGTGTGTCACATTTGTTGGTGGTGTGTTGGGTGAAAATTGCTCGGTTTTCAGGCTGAAAGCCTGGGAGAACTTAGCCCAGGGCGAGCCGCTTCGGCGACGCCCTGGGTTCACGACGCAATCAAATAACAGCCTGAAAGGCTGAGAGCCGGGAGTCGGGAACGATGGCTGTCAGCCCTTCAGGCTGAGGATTTTTCCGCTGACAACCCAGGGCGGCGTCGCCAAGCCTCCTTGCCCAGGGCTAAGTTCTGCCAGGCCTTCAGCCTGAAGACACAATGATCGCCAGTGGCGTGAACAAGTTTCCCCCCAACTTTCGTGGAACCTACTCGATAACACCCTGCTGTTCGGAAGTTGGTGCTCTCGACTGTACTTTCCCTACACCTGTGCTGAATGCGGCCCACTTTGATAAACTCACACTATGAACGGAACCACACTGACATTTGCACTCCTGGCGGCGGGCGCGGGGGCATGCATTGCGTTGCAGGCGACGGCGAACAGTAAGTTTCGCGCGAACCTCGAAAGCCCACTTTACGCGGCGTTCTTCTCCATCTGCGGGACGATCATCGTTGCCAGTTTTGCAATGCTACTCCTACGCCCCGCGTTGCCATCGAAGGAATCGTTCGCGTCCACGCAATGGTGGAACTGGATTGGCGGGCCACTCGGGGCGTTGATTGTGCTGGCGGGCGCGGTGCTGACGCGGCAACTCGGTGCGGCCGCGTTCATCGCACTTGTGGTAGCAGGGCAATTGATTTGCTCAATGGCGCTGGACCATTACGGTTTGCTGGGTCTCGACGAGAAAACGATTACCCCTGGTCGGGTTCTCGGCGCGGTACTTGTGGTGGCCGGTGTGGTGTGCATCAAGTATCAGTGAAATCATGAATCCCATCGACTCACTGTTTCAACGGTTGCGGGCGGAAAACCGCAAGGCGTTCATTCCGTTCCTGCCTGCGGGCGATCCGGACATGGCCCTGACCCGCGAAGCCATCATCGCAGTGGCCAGCGCGGGGGCGAGCTTGATTGAGGTCGGGTTTCCGTTCTCCGATCCGATTGCGGACGGGCCGGTGATACAAGAATCCTACACGCGGGCTTTGAGCAAGAACTTGAAGCTGACAGACATCTTCAGCACTCTCAAAGCGATCACCACGACACCCGGTTGGCAAACGCCGCTGGTTGCGATGTCGTCCTATTCGATCATCTGGAAGAAGGGGCCGGAGCGGTTCATCGCAGACGCTCAAGTCGCCGGTTTGTCCGGTGCCGTCGTCCCCGATTTGCCGGTCGAAGAAGCGGAGGAACTGGCGAAGCGTTGCCGCGATCACGGGTTTGCTCTGATCTTGTTAGTGACGCCCACGACATCCCCGGAGCGGGCCGCGAAGATCGTTGCGGCGTGTTCGGGGTTTGTTTACGTGGTGAGCATCGTCGGCATCACCGGGGATAAATCCGGCGTCCCCGGACAGATTCAACAAATGATGACCCGCCTGCGGACCATGACGGACAAACCGCTCTGCGTCGGCTTTGGTGTGAGTCGTCCCGATCAAGTGCGAGAATTGCGCGACATCGCCGATGGCGTGATTGTCGGAACAGCCCTGGTGCGGAAACTAGGTGGGGCGAACACCCCAGAAGGACGAGTCCAAGCCGTGTCCGAGATTCGCCAATTGGTTTCCGATCTCAGCATGGCTTTGAACGAGTGAGTGAGTTAGCCACGGCTAACTGTCGGCAACTTCGACACAGCGACCACGAAAATGGGCCGCAAATGAAACGATGTCTTGTGGTGTCGCAGAATGTAGGCCATAATGCGACGCATCTCACCGCTTGGAGGCGGTATTTTCCGTACAACCGCTCAGGTTGCCCGCACATGTCCGATCGCTACGACGACGATATTTTCGTGCTCAATGGTCGCCTACGCTCGGACGTGACCGACCACCCCACGGCCTGTGCACTGCGAGAGTCCCTGACCCACGCCCGGTCCACGAATTGGGACAGTGTTCGGACGCCGCACCTGTTCATGGGGCTGCTTTCGGTGGCCGACCCAGGGGTTTTCAACTGGGCGAACCGATTGAACGCGGACCTCGGGAAGTTACTCGATCAATTCCGCGATCTGTTCTATCAAGACGCCGAACCCGTTCCGCCACTGCAACTCAACCGCGAATTCCTTTCCGATAACGTCATCCGCGTCCTCCGCGACTCCGCCGCCCGTGCCAGCGACTATGGCCGATCGTCGTTCACCCAAATGGACCTGCTCATCACGCTTTTCACCGCACCGAACAGCATCGTCACCGAGTGTTTCGAGCGAATCGGCGTATCCGCCGCGCGACTGACCGAACTGGCGGTACTTGCAGAGCAAGAAAGCAGTGGGGTGTAAGAACGGGATTTTGGAACAAAACGACTACAAACGAAGAAAGCCCATGAACGATCGTTCATGGGCTTTTCTTGTTCTACACTACGGTATCAGCAGTGTCAGTTGAGTTCCTACTCAAGTAACAAGTTCGGCTCCCAACCGACGCGCTCGGCGTTGGCGCGGAGTTTTTCGAGCGCTCGGTTCTGAATCTGGCGCACCCGCTCTTTGCTAATTCGCAACAGGTGGCCGATCTGACGGAGGCTGTGCGTGCCGCTGCCGGTGAGGCCGAACCGAAGGTCGAGAACCTTTTTTTCACGGGGACGCAGGTTGTCCATCAGGAACCGCAACGCTTCTTGACGCTCGTTGTTTTCTTGCAGCGTTAAGGTTTGCGTGTCGGGCATCGCTTCGGTCAATTTGAAATCGCTGTCGTCATCCAGGACGGCGTTCAAGCTGACTGGGGTACGAGTTGCGGTCTGGAGATGGTTCAGATGCTCCAGACTACTGCCGGTGCGGTTGGCCAACTCTTGTGGGCTTGGCAGGTGCTGACCACCGTGGGCAAGGGCTTCGGATTCCTGTTGAAGCAGGCCGAGTTCTTGCAAGTGGTGTGGGCTAAGGCTGACCAAGTGGCTTTGGCGGGCGACGGCAATTTGCAGCGTTTGGCGAATCCACCACGTTGCATAGGTTGCCAGCCGGGTGCCGTGGCTCACGTCGAAGCGGTCGATGGCTTGCATGAGGCCGCAAACGGCTTCTTGCAGGAGGTCCGCGTAGCTGAGGCTGTGGTGCCGGAACCGTTTCGCCACGTGGGCGGCGAGGCGGATGTTTGCCGAAGCCAATCGGTGCTTGAAGTGGACGTAGCGGTCGTGGAGACGACGGACGGCCAGCACTTCCCGCTGTTCTTTCAGGCAATTGTCGCGGATGAACTGGGCCATCGGCCACGGTTCGAGTGGCGGTTTGTTGACGCGCAAGTCCGAGAAGTGGCGAATGAGCACTCGGACCAGATCGGTCTTACATTCCCAGAAGCTGGTGAGCAGTTCGCGTTCTTCTTCGGGGGTCAGCAGGTCAGAGGAAAACGTCGTGAGCTGGGGTTCAGCCTCTGTAACCGGAACTGACGGAACCGCACGCTTCCGCCTGGCAGTCTTCATGGTCACCTTTCCCCTTGTTGCAACGTGTTGCAAGTTAAAAAAGTTTTGCGAATCGTGGCCATCTGGCCTAACCCCCAGCAGGCAATGGGTTCGTATGGCAAACCGTGGTGTTAAACAACACGATCACCACTCCACCCAAAGTCAACGGACGCACTCGGCGTCAGTTCTCGCGGGGGGCGACCGGAAACGTCCGGTCGAAATCCACTAACCGGAAACAACCGGAGTTGCTTCCGGATGCTCGGATGAGGGGAAAGGGTTTGAGCCGTACAAGACGGCGTTGGCGGAGGCGATGGTCAAACGAAAAAACCCGACCGAGTCTGTTCCAACTGACGCCCAGAAACCGAAACTTCGTCTGAATCGTCATCTGAAAGCGACGGTTGGCCCTGCTAAAAGTCAGGGTGGGTCGAGCCATTTGGCCATCAGCCAACTTCGCGGAAAAGCCCTGTTTCATCCCCTTGTCATCGAAGCCCTTGGATTGTAAGCGGGATTTTCAATCTGTTCAAGCACCCGATTTGAATAATTACCCGATTTTTCTCCGTAACCGATCCGTGTTGCCCATACGGTACAACTTCCGACACTCGACGATAGCGTAATTATCGGCTAAATTCAGCCGCTGCCACAACTTGAAAGTCTTCCGCCACAACAACATCCGACCGATGGACTGATTTTTTGTGACATCTTCACAAACTATGAGTTAAACTTCCACGATTACAGTAGTCGTAGTTGTTATGCCAGAAACGACTTGATCCCGGACGCCGCTGGATCGGCAAGGTGGTTCGACTTGAATCCAATAGTCCGCGATCAATCGGTCGAGGAGACCGCGATTGACTCCCATGCCCTGTTGAATACCTCCCGTTACCGCTGTTCCGTGCTCATCGTTGACGATGAACCGTCGATCTTGGCGCTGCTCGTCGGGCAACTCAGCCAAGAATTTGACGTTCAAACCGCCTGCACCGTCGAGCAAACCCGTCAAGTTCTGACGAGCCGGCCGTTTGACATCGTGCTGACCGATCTCCAATTGCCGGATGGTAGCGGAATCCAACTCCTGGATTGGGTTCACCGCCACACCCCCCGAACCGCACGGGTGCTTCTCAGTGGCACGGCGCGAATCGAAGATGCCGCCGACGCAATCAACTGTAGCCGCGTTCACCGACTCATCTTGAAACCCTGGCGGTCAGAAGACCTTCTGACAAGCTTGCGGTCTGTGGCCCGCACCTTACTCCTGGAACGGAGTCATGAATTGTTGCAAGACGATTTGCGACGCTCCCATCTGGAATTGGAGCAACGAGTCACGGACCGGACTCGGGAGTTGGAACATGCGATGCACCAACTTCAGATGAAGAATCAGATTCTCGAAAAAATGGCCCTGACCGACGCCCTGACGAGTCTCCCGAACCGCCGGGCAATTGAACTGATTGCGCGCAAAGAATTGCTCCGCCGAACCCGAACCCCCGCAGCCATTGCGTTCGGTCTCGTGGATGCGGACCGTTTCAAGCTCATCAACTCGAAGTATTTGCTCAGTGGTGGCGATCATGTTTTGACATGGCTGGGTCAAACTCTGCAACAGGCAATTCGTGCCACCGATGCACTGGGACGGGTCGGCGGCGAAGAATTTATGGTCGTCGCCCCCAACACCGAACTTCCTGGGGTCGAAGTTCTTGCGGAGCGACTCCGCAGCATGGTGGCCGACAATGCCGCGATCTACCACAACGAACGAATCCCGGTCACGGTGAGTGTCGGCTTAGCGGTCGCCCCGATCGGGGTGACAGTGGGTTACGAACAATTGCGCGAGATGGCGGCGGAGGCACTGTCGCAAGCGAAGGCCAGGGGCCGCAACCGCTACATCATCCACGTTGCGAAGTAAGGCTTTTGATAGATTTGTTAGCCCGATGCGCCAGTTTTGAAGTTGCGATTTTTGCGGGACTCGGACTGCTTGTGGCTTCGTAACGAGCGAGATTCCGTTCGGATCGGT
>JANLRE010000585.1:0-1127 GCA_031368205.1 Fimbriiglobus sp.
TCACTCGTTACACGGCGCCCTTGAAGAACACGGCGGCCAGCGGGGGGAGGGTTGCGGCGATGGAATAGGGTTGGCCGTGCCACGAGAGGAACTCGGCGTGAAGGCCGCCGGTGTTGCCGAGGTTGCTGCCCCAGTAACAGCCCGCGTCCGTGTTCATGATCTCTTTCCACTGGCCGGGGCCGGGGACGCCGATGCGGTAGTTTTGCCGGGGGATCGGGGTGAAGTTGTAGGCGCACAGAATGCGTTCGTTGCCCTTTAGTGGCTTGCGGAGAAACGTGAAAACACTGGCGGCGGCATCGGTGCAATCGACCCACTCGAAGCCACCCGGCTCGCTGTCCAGTTCGTGCAGGCAGGGTTCCGATTTGTACAAGGCGTTCAAATCTGCGACGAGTTGTTGCACGCCACGGTGCGATTCGTGTTCGAGCAAATGCCACGCAACTTGGCCGTCGTGCCGCCACTCCGACCGCTGCGCCAGTTCGCCACCCATGAATAGTAACTTTTTGCCGTTCATCCCGTACATGTACGCGAATAGCGCCCGCATCCCGGCGAACTTCTGCCAGTCATCGCCCGCCATTTTGTCGAACAGCGGCCCCTTGCCGTGGACAACTTCATCGTGGGACAGCGGCAACACGTAGTTTTCGGAGTAGGCGTAGAGTTGGCGGAAGGTCAGGTCGTGTTGGTGGTGCTTGCGGTGGACCGGGTCTTTCTCGCTGTACTTCAGCGTGTCGTGCATCCACCCCATGTCCCACTTGTAGCCGAAGCCCAGACCGCCCACGTAGGCCGGGCGGGAGACCATCGGCCACGCCGTCGATTCTTCCGCGATGGTCTGCACGTCGGGGTAGTGGGTGTACACTTCGTGGTTGAACCGCCGCAAGAACTCGATCGCGCCGATGTTCTCCTTGCCGCCGTAACGGTTCGGGATGAAGTTGCCGTCCTTGCGGGAATAATCGAGGTACAACATCGACGCCACCGCATCGACGCGCAGGCCGTCCACGTGGTACTTGTCGAGCCAGAACATCGCCGACGACAGCAAGAAGCTTCGCACCTCGTGCCGGTCGTAGTTGAAGACGTAGCTGCCCCAATCCGGGTGGAAGCCCTGCTTCGGGTCGGCGTGTTCGTACAGGTGC
>JANLRE010000640.1:0-8268 GCA_031368205.1 Fimbriiglobus sp.
CGCCAAGTAGCTTTGTGGCTGCGTGTTTCGCTTGCTCGACCGGGAACGGGTGGTTGAGCAGGAAGAGCGACTGTTGCGACACGGTGCTGGTGTTGCGGCGCCCGGTGACGGTACTCGGGTCGGCGGCATCGAAGACTTCCAGCAGTTCCGGGATCGCGTTGCGGAACTGCGGCAAGTAGACGCTACGCCTTGCCGAATCGGTTTGATACCCGTAGTCCGCCGCCAGCGTGTCCGGATAGGTCGCGCCGCCCGCCGTCAGGTCGAGCTTGCCGCTAATCGTCAGCATCGCGTCGCGGATGTTCTCCGCTTCCAGGCGGCGGCGGTTGGCGTGGCCGAACAGGCGGTTCTCCGGGTCGGCGGTCACGGTGGCCGCGTCGCCGGTGCTGGATTGCTGGTACGTTTTGCTCAGTACCATTTTGCGAATCAACTTCTTCATGGACTGACCGTCTTGCAGGAACGCCTTGGCCAGTTGGTCGAGCAGTTCGGGGTGCGATGGGAGTTCGCCGGTCGTGCCGAAGTTGTCCGTGGTGCGGACGATCCCCGCCCCGAACAGCCAGTGCCACGTGCGGTTGACGATCACCCGTGCGGTGAGCGGGTTGTTCGGGGACGCGATCCAATCGGCGAGTTCGCGCCGTCCGCTTTGTCCAGACGGAATCGCGGGAGCGGCGCCGACGGTGGCCACTTGCAAGAACCCACGCGGTGCCGGCTCGCCGAGGTTGTGAACGTTACCCCGCACATGCACGCGAGTCTCTTCGATCTGCTTTTCTTCCAGCACGCTCATTGCCATCGGTCGCTTCGGCCCGGAGTCTTGCAGCTTCTTCAACTCGGCTTCCAGGTCGCGCAGCTTGTTCGCCTTCGGCTCGGTGATTTTGCCGTCCGAAGTCCCGGTCGGCGTCGCTTTTTCCAGCGACACGAACACGATCGCATCGGCGGTGACGTGGCCCTTGGTGCCTTCGTTAGAAATGATGACGTGGCACTGCCCGTTCTTCTCGAAGCGGTGTTCACCGAGTGACACGTACCGCCCGTTGAGCGGCGGCGTTTTCTTCATGTCGATCGTGGTGGTTTTTTCGCCATCGACGCTGAACACGGTCACCGGCACTTTTTCCGCCCGGTTCGTGCCGGGGGAATAGGCCAGTCGCACTTCGTACCGGCCCGGCGGGATCGACTCGGGGTGAAACGTCAGCGTTTTTTCACCCTTCGCTTGGTCCTGGTCGTGCAGATACCCGTCGCCGATGTAACTGCCGGCGTGCTGCGACTTCTGCCACTCGCCGACCTTCGTGGCCAGTGCGTCATCGACGACGATGCCGGGAACGTCCTTGACGGCCAACACCCCGACGGCGCTACCCTTCGGGTTGGCCTTTGCCTTCTCGGTTTTGATCTGCGCTTGCAGTGCTGCGAGCGCGGTTTCGTGTGTCTTCATTGCGGCTTCTTCGAGCGTGGGCAACGGCAACGGGACTTCAATCCAGGCAGAGACGTTGGAATGCTCCATCGCCTTCACATTGCGAAAAATCCCGGCGAGGGCGTAGTAATCCCGCGTCGGGATCGGGTCGAACTTGTGGTCGTGACATCGCGCACACGTCACGGTCTGCGCCAGGAAACCTTTCGTCACCACGTCGAGTTGTTCATCCACGACATCCATGCGGAGTTGCTTCTTATCTTGTTCTTCCAGGTTCGTGTTGCCGAGCATTAGGAACGTGGTGGCCACGAGGTTACGGGATCTCTCGACGGGATTGTTCGGGGGCAGCAAGTCGCCGGCAATTTGCTCGCGGATGAACTGGTCGAACGGCACGTCTCGGTTGAACGAATCAATCACGTAATCGCGGTACCGCCACGCTTGCTTGAAGATGAAGCCGCGCAACGTAACGGACTCCGCATAGCGGGCCACGTCCAGCCAATGTCGCCCCCAACGTTCGCCGAACTGCGGGGCGGCGAGGAGTTTGTCCACGATCTTTTCGTAAGCTTGCGGGCTGGTGTCGTTCCCGAACGCATCGACTTCGTCCGGCGTGGGCGGCAGGCCGATCAAGTCGAAATAGAGACGCCGGACCAACGTCGGTTTGTCCGCGACACTAGCAGGTTTCAACCCCTTAGCTTCAAGCTTGGCCCGGATGAAGTGGTCGATGTCGTGCGGGGATTTCCCGACTGGTAGCGGCTGATACGCCCAGAATTTGCGGCCTTCTTCAACCGTCAGGCCGACTTGCCTCCGCGTTGTCGTGGCACCACTTGGCAAACCCGGCGCCCCCATCGCAATCCATTTTTCGATGTCGGCGACCACGCCATCGGGGAGCTTGCCCTTGGGCGGCATCTTCACGTCGCCGTCGTATTTCACCGTCTTCAGCAACAAGCTTTCCGCCGGCATGTGCGGCACGAACGCCGGCCCGCTATCGCCGCCCTTCAGCGCCGCATCCCGGCTATCGAGCAGCAGCCCCGCCTTCAGTTTCTTACTACTCTCCGCCTCCGCAGAATGGCACTTCAAGCAGTTCTCCACCAGCACCGGGCGAATCTTCCGTTCAAAGAACTCCACGGCCTTCGGATCCTCTGTTGCCCAGAGAGGATGCACGAAACCGAATAGCCCCACTAGCAGGAGCGCGGGAGCGAGGAGAGTACGCATCAAGGTTCCTGAATCAGAAGTCTAAAACCACCCGACACTATGGTATCATCCCCATTCAATAGCCGGTTCTCATCATTTTGGACAATTCACAATAAATTTATCACTGATGTCCAAAATCTTCACCAGCCGCTCTTGATGGAATCGTGCTGAGGGACTTGTGCATGGAGCCGACCGCGTCGGTTGATTCGTCGTCCGTGGACTCGGATCGCGTGGAGGCGTTCGTCGCCTTGATCGCGCAGCACCAGCGTCGGTTGCACTTGTTCATCCTCAGTCTTGTGCCGAACCCGTCCGACGCGGAGGACATTCTGCAAGAAACCAACCTCGTATTGTGGCGTGAGTTTGGGCGTTTTGAACTCGGGTCGAACTTCGTCGCGTGGTCGTGTCGGGTGGCGTTCCATCAGGTGATGGCTTGGCGAAAACGACGGCAACGGGACCGCTTGGTGTTCAGTGAGAACTTCTTGACTGCGGTATCACGGGAATTGATGGAATCGGAAGATCGGTTGGAAGAACGGTCTCAGGTCTTGGCCAGTTGTGTCGAACGGATTCCGCCTCACCACCGGGAGTTGCTGCGGCTGCGGTACACCGAAGGGGCGTCGATCGAAGTGATTGCGAATCGCGTGAAACGAACCACGGAAGCGGTGTACCGGATGCTCAGCCGCATCCGCCAGACGCTGTTTGATTGCACGACCCGCACCCTCGCGCAACGGGGAACCGTATGATCCCGACCGAAGCCGATTTCAGGGAACTTCGCAACCTCGCGGATGCCGCGATCGACGGCCGCCTCACGGAAGTGCAACTCGCTCGGCTGGAAGAACTCGTTTTGTCGCACCCCGGCTGTCGGCGACACTACGCGGACTATCTCGGCCTGAACGCTTCCTTGCAATGGGCGACCGGCTCACCCGTTCCGTGGGCCACGCCCTCGGTCCCGCCCGTTCCCCGTCCCCGACGGTGGCTGGTACGCCACTGGGGAAGCGTGGCTCTCTGCCTGGTCTGCGGGCTACTCATTCAGGTGGTCTGGCTCACGACCCGCACGGCGGCACCGCTGGCCGTGTTGACGGACACCAAGGCGTGCAAGTGGGACGGCGGCACGCTTCCGACGGAAGCCGGGGCGAAGCTGCATGCCGGTCGATTGCGGCTTTCTCAAGGGCTTGCGCACATCGTTTTTGCCAGTGGCACGGAAGTGCAGCTCGAAGGCCCGGCGGACATTGAACTGGTGTCCGCGATGAAGTGCGTGTTGCACCGGGGGAAGCTCGTCGCCAAAGTCCCGCCGCAAGCCGTCGGCTTCGTCGTGGACACGCCCACCTCCGTCGTCACGGATTACGGCACCGAATTCGGCGTGACGGTTCACGACGGCGACACCGCCGACGTGCAAGTTTTCAACGGCCACATTGACGTGCTGCATCGCGGCACCGGCGCGACCGAAACGATGAAAACCGGCGTGGGGCGTCGCTTCACGCCCGACGCCATTGAACCCTTCAACCCGAACACGGACACTCAAGATGACGGCGGGTTGACGAAGTCGGCGGTGCAAGACGGCTCACGAATCGTGCCCATCTCCACGGCCCAGGGGCGGGGCCGCGATGCGTTCGTGATGCCGATTGAAATCCCGGACGATCGTCGCTCCGAAACACTGTTGCTCATCAAGAACACCACGCCGAAAATGGCCCAGTGGAACCGGAAGGCGTACATGGCGATTGACCTGAGTTCGGTCACCGGGTGTCCGATCCAGGACGCCGAGTTCAGTCTCACCTTCGCCCCGACCGGAATGGGGTTCGCCTCCCAGGTACCGGATTCGACGTTCACGCTTTATGGGCTGATTGACGAAACCCTCGACGGTTGGGACGAACTAACCCTGCGCTGGCAGAACGCCCCGGCGAATCACCCCGGTGGAACGAATCTGGACGCGACCAAGGTGACGGCACTCGGGTCGTTCGAGATTGCCCAGGGTGAACAAACCGGAACCCGGACGGTCACCGGCCCGGCACTCGTGGACTTTCTCCGCCGCGACACGAACAAACTCGTCACCTTCATCCTGGTCCGCGAAACGTGTGGTAGCGGGAACGGCGATCTCGTCCACGGGTTTGCCAGCAAACGGCACCCGACCCTGGTACCGCCCACCCTGCGGTTGACGGTTGGAAATACACGGCCGTGACTGTGTGGATCGGTATGGTTTTCGTCCCTCTTCCTTTCGGAGTCCTGTTGTGAAACCTCTTTCCCCGATCCGCCGAGGCGGGTTCACCCTCATTGAACTGCTGGTGGTGATTGCCATCATCGCCATCCTGATTGGCCTGCTGTTGCCGGCGGTGCAAAAGGTCCGCGAGGCGGCGGCCCGCGCGAAGTGCTCGAACAACCTGAAGCAAATCGGCTTGGCGGCGCACAATTACCACGACGCGAACGGGTATCTCCCGCGAGCCTTCGAAGCGGCCAACGGCCTAAGCTGGCACGTTTACATCCTGCCGTACATTGAGCAAGACAACCTGTTCAAACGGTTCGACCTCACGGGCGCCAGCAACGCCCACACCGCCCCGAACCGCAACAACCCGAACGGCCTCGTCAAGATTCCGACCTACCTCTGCCCGTCGTCCCCGCTGACGGAACAGGCGTTCGGCGCGCCGAACAACACCAACGGCACGTCCGACCTGATCCCCGCCGGCACCGGCGCTCCGGCCGCGATCACCCACTATTACGGCGTCAACGGGCCACGCGGGACGAACCCGACGGGTGGAACGTACCCGACCGGGACGACTTTGCATGAAGGTGTTCCGGTCGCCACGTCCGGGATGTTTCAACGTGATGGGCAAATCACCCTGGTTGGGATTTCGGACGGGACATCCAACACGATGATGATTGCGGAAATGTCTTGGGTTTCCCCAACATATGGTACCCGGTACCGCACTTGGGTTCGGGGTGGGGATGAGTACGCCGGTGTAATCGCGGGTCGGCCCTCGTTCGTCGTGAGCGGTCGCAACCTTCAGAATCCGATTAACGCCATTTTCACGGCGAACCTCATCGCGCCGTACAACGACATGCCGTTCGGGAGTATGCACACTGGCGGCATGAATTCCTGTCTGGGGGACGGGTCCGTCCGCTTCATCCGGGACTCGATCGACATGGCGACCTACCGGGCGCTGGGTAGCCGCAACGGTGGGGAAGTCCTCAGCGCCAACTTCTAAGCGAAAGGTACCCATGAAACGCTATCACTGGATGACGGCTGCATTCCTGGCGGCGATACTCGTTCTGACCGGGTGCAGTGGTGAAGAGAAGCTTTACAACATCTCCGGCACCATCACGTATGAGGGCAAGCCCGTCGTCAAAGGCGTGGTCCACTTCGACCCGGACGTGACGAAAGGGGCGAAGGGCACGGCGGGCTTCGCCAACATCGTCAACGGGAAGTACGACACTGCCAACAATGGCAAAGGCGTTCGCGGTGGCCCGTATGCCATCCGTGTGAACGGGTTCGACGGCAAAGAAGGCCCCGAGGCACCCTTCGGGCAGGCCATGTTCCCGGAGTACCTCGACAAGCACGACCTGCCGAACTCCGACAGTGAGTTAAAGATCGAGGTCAAGAAAACCAAGTAACACAAAATCCCAACCCAACAAAGCCCAGGCATCATGATGCCTGGGCTTTCACGTTCCTGCCCAATCGGGTTCATCGGTGTTGGCGATCTTTCCGCAAAATCCGGCGCGATGCGACCAGCAGCGGGACGATTGCGGCTAAGACCAATGTGGGTTCCGGTACTGGTGCCACGCCGGCTTGGATGTTGTCCACACCAACTACCGCGACGATCGAATCACCCAAAAGCGACGGGGAAGCTGCGCTCAACAAGCGAAGTTCCGTTGTCGTTGTCAGAAACGTATCGAACGGGGTCGGCGAACCGATGGGTGAGAAGTTTGCCGACGACAGAGCGAACTGAGTGTTATGCCACAGACCGTCGTTCGGAAGGGAGAACGCGACTGAGCTATAACCCGTGCCGGTGGCACCGTCTCGGAACGCGAGTCGAATCGGCCGTGCTTGGTTGTTGGAGATCGGGGCGCGGAGGTCCATCGAAATCGCCGTGACACCAGCCGTCCTGTAGTTCCCAATCCACTGGGTCCGATTGAACGTGACGAGCCGTGACGTTGCGCCGCCACCGCCAATCGACGTGATCTGCAAGTATTGGTCCGCTGGTCCAGCTGGCCCGCCTAAAACGACGGTAACCCCGGAACCAAGGGGCCCTTGTGTCCAGTTCGCGGTCGTCCCGGATCCAAACGTGTCGATTTGGTTGAGCGTGATTTGGGCGTTCACCGGGGGCGAGTCACAAAAGAGGACGGTCGCGGCGAGCAAGGCAGTCACGTTGCGGAAGTAAGACATGGAAACCTCGTTGAGTCACTCCCCACGTTTGAAAAGGGACAAGTTTAAGGATCGAACTGGTGTCGAAGTTAGCAGCCTGTGAGGAGTCGGTAGTCGGCTGTTGACACAAGTGTCTGGATGCTCTAATCCCCTGTCAAGCAGATTCCGACCCAAGCCCAGGCATGATCATGCCTGGGCTTTCACTATCCTGCCCAACCCGATTCACCGGCGTTGGCGATCTGTTCGTGCTAATCGAACGGCACGATTTAGCAAATCTGCCGGGCGATTCAGCCGGCATCAGTCAGCTTCCCAATTCACCCGCTCAGTTCACAAGTTTGCATCGCGTGAAACAACCGATCACTGAAATGGCGGTCCGATTTCCCTGATAGAAGAGACACCCATGAACGGATTCATCTTGCGACGGTACGGCATGGTTTTACCGATTGTGTTGGCGCTGGGTTCGGATCCTGCTGTGGCCCAAGGACCGCAAATCAGTGGCGGGCGAATCGGCGGCGCGGGCTACCCGTTCTTCTCGCCGCCGAGTTGGTACGGCTCCGGGCCGGCCGGCCGCAACCGGGCGCCGGAGTATTACGACTGGCAGTACTACGGCGTGACCGGCGGGCCGAACGTTAACCCCGGCTATGCGTTCCGGGGGCCGGGTGGGTTCTTCCCCGGCGCGTGGGGCGTGCCCGGTGCAGCGGGGAGCTTCTGGACCAACGGCCTAAGCCTCTACGGGCCGCCGATCCCGACCTACGGCCCGACACCGGGGTCGTTCGGGAACGCCGATAACTCCCGGTTCTTCTTCCGCGCTCCCCCGCCGGGCTATGGCGCGTGGGTCGGCCTTGGGTGGGGCGGAACCTACACGCCGTCGCCCCGGTTGAACCCCCGGAACGTGAGCGTTTACCCGCAAGCCGTTCTTCAGCCGTCGAGCGTGCAGATCATTTCCTGCGCCCCGGTTTTGACCAGCAGCGGCGACCCGATGATCCGCCTCAACGTGAAGTTGTCCGACCCGAGCGCCGACGTGTGGATCGAAAAGACCGCGATGAAACAACAGGGCACGGAGCGCGTGTACGACTCCCCACCGCTGCAAAAAGACGGCACGTACAAGTACGAACTCCTGGCACGGTGGAAGGACAACGGCCGCGAGCGGGCCGAGTCGCGCACCGTCACCGCGAAGCCTGGGCAGACCGTCAGCGTGGACTTCACGATCCCGGCAGACGAGAGCGGAATCGCACTGGTGCCGTAGACATGAGGGCATTTTAATGCCATTGCTCTGGTGTTCTGGCAGGTCGCGGAGACTTTGCGACGAGGCAAGACATTCCGATCATCC
>JANLRE010001115.1:0-1950 GCA_031368205.1 Fimbriiglobus sp.
CACGTTCTTGCTGTTCTTGAAGATGGCGGACGAACTCACCCGCCCGCCGCACAACAAGCCGTCGATCGTGCCGAAGCCCTACGACTGGGCCACGCTCATCTCGAAAGAAGGCGAAGACCTGGAAAGCCAGTACCGCCGGACACTGGAAGAACTCGGCAAGAAGAGCGGGATGCTGGGTCAGGTGTTCCAGAAGGCCCGCGCCGACATCCACAGCCCCGCCATCTTGCGCCGGCTCCTGGATTCGCTCATCGCGTCCGAAACGTGGACGGCGATGGCCGCCGACGTGAAGGGCGATATTTATGAAGGGTTGCTCTCCAAGAGCGCGGAAGAATCGCCGAAAGGGGCCGGGCAATACTTCACCCCGCGAACGCTGATACAAGCCGTTGTCGATTGCGTTCAACCGACGCCCGAAGACACGGTGTGCGACCCCGCGTGCGGAACGGGCGGGTTCTTGCTCGCAGCGCGGCAATACGTTCTGGACCATCACTCGCTGTTAGACCCGGACCAGAAACGGAAGTTCCGGACTAAGTTCGTCAGCGGGTGGGAGATCGTGCCGAACACGGCGCGTTTGTGCGTGATGAACTTGTACTTGCACGGGGTGAATACTGACCCGTCGCCCGTCCGCTCCGGTGAAGATAGCTTGTCGAAAGAAGTGGGCGGGAACACGTTTTCGGTCGTGTTAACGAATCCGCCGTTCGGAAAGAAATCGAGCATCGCATCGAGCAACGCCAAGATCGACGACGAAGGCGAAGTCGAGAAGGACGACTCCACATACTCCCGCCAAGACTTCATCGCGGACACGAAGAACAAACAACTCAACTTCCTGCAACACGTAATGCAGTTGCTCAAAATGAACGGTCGGTGTGCGATCGTGGTGCCGGACAACGTGCTATTTGAAGGCGGGGCCGGGGAGAAGATTCGGCGCTCGCTCCTGAAGGGCTACGACGTTCACACGCTGTTGCGGCTACCAACCGGCCTGTTCTACGCGCAAGGGGTGAAGGCCAACGTCCTGTTCTTCGACCGCAAGCCGGTCCGGGAAGAACCGTGGACCACGAAACTGTGGGTGTACGACCTGCGAACCAACAGGCACTTCACGCTGAAGACGAACTCCCTCCAGCGCACCGACCTCGACGAATTCGTGACCTGTTTCAACCCGCCGAACCGCAACGAACGCAAGTCAACATGGAGCGAAGACACGCCCGAAGGCCGGTGGCGTGCCTACGACTACGCGGACCTTATCAAGCGGGACAAGCTGAACCTCGACCTGTTCTGGCTGAAAGACAAGTCACTCGAAGAGTCCGACGACCTACCGCCACCCGACCTACTCGCCGCAGAGATCGCTACCGACCTCGAATCCATCGTCGAACGCTTCCAATCCATCGCGGCTAAACTCAGCCTAGAATAGCCCGGATGCGTTGTTTAACACCGCTTGCCATCAATCCCCGCATCGAACCTTCGGCAACGCGGGAATACCTTCCTTTCCACAGAATTGTTGCGAATCTAGACGACATCACAGGGGAATACTGTTACAGTCGAAGTGCCACAAGTGTTGTACTGAAAACACCTTAAGTTTTTTATGGTCGTACCGATCGCCGTGACGCGAGAGCAGGATCAGTCATATGTTTACAGACAATCAGGCCGCAACCACATGGAGCGAAGCGGCGCGCCCAAACTGGTTTGAATGGTTATCACTCATGTTCGATTGATTGGGCAATTCGCCAAACAAAGCGGGGCAGTGGATTTTTTGTAGTACAGATTTCAGGGCGGCGAAATGGCCATCGAGACGCGGAACGGCAAGCCGTATTACTACGAATCGCGGCGTGTCGGGGACCGGGTCGTCAAAGAGTACCAGGGGTCCGGATCGCTCGCCAACCTGATGGCTACTTTAGACGAGAGCAACCGCGTCCTGCGTAAAATCGACCGTGACCAGGAACGGTTCAAGCTCGCCAA
>JANLRE010000716.1:0-3939 GCA_031368205.1 Fimbriiglobus sp.
CGTCGCTTCAATTCGGCCACGGCTGTGAGCCGTGGAGACGTTGAAGATTTCAAGACTCGGTTGAGCGTATGAGTAGCTTCAATTCGGCCACGGCTGTGGAGCCGTGGAGACGTGGCGAACGTCTCTTGGGCAAGGACGCCAGGGCGGCTTCAATTCGGCCACGGCTGTGGAGCCGTGGAGACCGCTCGCGTTCTAAACTGTGTTAAATCCAGCACTTGCGTGCGGGATTTCGAGCGGGTGGTTGTAATCAGCAATTCCGACCGATCTTTTTTCATCAGGATTCTCTAACCTCAGTTTTCAAAGAACGTTACGACGGCGAGCGGGGTGGGGGGGTTCGTGGGCACCGAGGCTCTCGAACGGGCTAAAAGATCAACGGCCCTCCCGAAGGGGCGGGGTCGTCCAGGGGTAGGCCCCACGTCTCGATGGCTGTTTTCCCACGGCCTTCGTCGGGGCCGAGGTCGATGAGAAGCAGGCGGTCTTCCGCTTTGTTGAGGATCTCCCACAAATCCGCACGCAGTTGCAACCGCTGCATCGGTGTTAAGATACACCGGAACAACGAGTATTGCAACGCCTCGCCGTACCCTTTGAGTTTGGTGAAGACGCGGGTGCGGCGTTTGTTGTCGGCGATGTCGTATGCCACGATGTAGACCGAACGCATCGTTCACCGGGTTTTGAACGCGGGATACTCTTGGAGTTCACCCAGCAACACGCGGCCGAGCAGTCGGGCTTGTACGGAAAACACGCGACGGTAGGAGATGGTGTACCCGAAAATCGGGTGGGTCACGTCGGCGTTCAATCGTCGCTCCCAACCCGCGATGACGGCTTTCTTCCCCGGCGGCGTGAGTGTGACGGCCGGCCCGCGACGGATGAAGTGTTCGGGCTTCACTTCCCCCGTGTTGAACAAACTGAGCACGACGGAGTCGGCGACGATGGGGCGGAACTCCTCCGCGAGATCGAGCGCCAATGCGGGTCGTCCGTACCGGGGCTGGTGCAGAAACCCGAGGTAGGGTTCCAACCCGGCCGCGAGACACGCCACGGTGAGTTCGCGGGCGAGCATGGAGTAGACGAACGAGAGCACGGCGTTCACCGGGTCCGTGGGCGGGCGACGGTTGCGACCTTCAAACCGGAACCCCCGTTCGTCTTTCAAGAGTTTAGCGAACGCCCCGAAGTATCGCTTGGCGGCCATGCCTTCGATCCCGAGTAGTGTGGCAAGCGTCTCGGCGGTCTCGGCGTCCTTGGCGGATTGTTGCAGTTGATCGAGGACCAGGTCGGAACCCTCGTCCAGGTTCCGGCGGAGTAGGGTTCGACAATTCCGGATTTTGCCGCTCACGAATTGACGGGCGAGATTCAACGCGGCAGTCGGGTCGGCGGCGGACGCATATTGACGGATGCGGAGTTCGATATTCTTGTGCGGCAAGGTTTGGGCCAGACCCCGGAACCAACCGCCCGTACTAAAGTAACACACCGGAATTTCGCGGTCGAAGAGTTCGTGCATACACTGGGTACTCACCTGCACCGGGCCGTACAGGCAGACTTGGGACACGTCCTTCAACCGGGCTTCGCCGACCTTGACTTCCTTGAGTTCGACGACCAGTCGGTCCCCGCGTTTTCCGAGTCGGGCGCCGGGTTCGGCGACGTACATTGGCACCGATTCGGGCCGGGGCGTGATGAGCAACCGTGGCGACTCGGCTGCCTCACCCGGCGTCGGCTCGCGCAACAACATGTTCGTTTCGTCCGGCAGGCAAATCCCCACGAGTGAACACCGCGGGCACTTCGGGCTGTCGATCAACGGCAACGGCATCCGCCCCGAGTCGGCCATCGCGCGGCATTCGAGTACGAGTTGCCGGGTGCGTTGAACAAGCAGGTCGTCGAACGCAATCGTAACACGCCGCCGCGACCCGGCGAACCAGATCACCCCCTCGGTGCAAGTGAACCCCGCCTCGCGGAGCAACAGCCCCTGGACACAAAGTTGCACCCGTTCGGGTTCGTAAGCGCCTTCCGGCAGATCGGGGGCGATACTTTTTTTGTAATCAATGGGCGTCGCCACCGACCCCTCGACTTCCAGCACGTCCACGACGGCCACAAGTTGGAGGTCAGCGCTTTCCAACCGCAACGAACGAGTATGAAAACTCTCGTCCGCCGCCGCCGGACCAACCGGCCGATGGTCCGGCTGGTCCGCGTTACGATGAACGAACTCGCCGTCCATCGTGTCCGGGTTGTCCGCCCACTCCCCCTGCACCCATTCCAGGTACGCCAGCCGAGGGCAATAGGTGAACTCGTTCACCATGCGGGCGGGGACGAGAGTGGTATCGGCAGGGAGCATGGGAGATCCTCGGCGGCATCCGTGCCACAGTGTTGGGAAAAACTGCAAGACTGCTTGTCAATCAAATCGACTTGGCAGGTGAGAAATTGCTATAGTCGCTGTTCGCCACCTTCTCGCACTGATACCAGGAGGTGACACCGAGTTGCTGAGGTAAAGTTACTTGTTGAGTCTTGGACTTCGGCGTAGGCGGTTCGACTTGACTCAACAGGGATCGCACTGCATCGACACTCAGTGGAGCAGACCAGATCGGCCACGTGAAGAACGGTCGTTTCTGAACGATGCTAAACGCGGTAGTAGTGAGCCGCGTCCCATCCGCGAAGCACGGAAAGAAGGGTAAGGAATCGAAAGCGAGTCGGTTCGCTCCGAGAACGGAACCGCGTTTCCCTTTCGATCTATCTTTACTGGGGTTGTAGAACCGGGTGGCGTATCGGAAGTCGTCCAGTGGATCCCATCGTAACGAAAGTCCGTCGAGTGGATCATCGTAGACCCACTGCTCAAAAAGACATTTTCGTAGATGTGCTTCTTTTGTTGCCGTTGCGATTTCGATAGCTTGCTTCAACAACTTTTGCTGACCAGCGATGAAGTAAAACTCTGTGGGCTTCGTCTTCCCAACATTCGGCCCTCCTTGAATCATGACGTTGGGGTCGGCAAAGGCACGCAAGAAATCGGCGAACTCGCGGTCCTCACGCGCGATGCTCACGGCTTCGGTTTCAAACCTCCGGAACTCTCCAGCTAAAATCTTGACATCCGGGGCGAACGTCATGCAGCGTCGGCCTACGCCCGCTTGTTTCAAAAGCAATGTAATCAACTCGTCAGGCGTCGTCTCTTGCGTTAAGTGAAGAACGGCGGACCATACACCTTTCATTTCCCAACAGAGTCGAGAATCGGGGAATACGTGGCTTACCAATCGCAGCGTTCCTAGCGCCGCCAGAAACGCGAGCGGGTTCGAGCCGTCCAGCCCGGTGAGCGCGAGCGGGTACGACTTCGGTTTCGGGGCCGTCGTGGGGAACGCGATTTTCGCAGCGGCGCTGGTGAACGGCTTGGCGTTGTCGTCCTGTTCCGCACGGCTTTGGGCGTGATCGGCGAGGCGGAAGACGGCTTCGCGGTAGGCGGACCCCCACCAGCCGTACTTGCGAACCATGCGCCAGAAGAGTTCCGGCAACTCCGCGTTCCACGTGGCGATTTCTTGCCGGGAGGATGGATAGTCCGTGTCGAATTCTTTGACCCGGAACGGGCGGGCCGCGTCGTTCTCCTCGACCGCGTGGGCAAAGGGGCGAGCCGACCCGTGGTGTGTGGCGATCAAGTGCAGTAAGTCCTCGTCGCTCGATTGCGTAGCAACGATGGCATACGAGAGCAGTTCGTGCCGCGCGCCACTGGGGTACTGGTGAACAAGTCGGGCTTCGTCGCGTCCCTTCTTGGTACGGGGGCTTCTCGCGGACTTGGCCAACGGCGGCCCGACCGCCGTGCGTGGCGAAGCTTGCTTGAGCATGGCCTGGAAACGCGGATCAAGCTTACCGAGGTCGTGCAACAACCCAGCCTGCTGGTACAGCAAGTCGTTCAACCCGCACGCCTTGGCGAACCGCGCTGCATAGTCCGCCACACCGCGCGAGTGGTCG
>JANLRE010000743.1:0-3164 GCA_031368205.1 Fimbriiglobus sp.
GAAAACCCGACGTGGAAACGCCGCATCATTTTGGAGGGCAAAACCAAGCCCGACAATGTTTGCGTCGCTGCTGCGGACTTCGATGGCGACGGCCAAATCGACTTCGTGATCGGCGCGGGGTGGAAACCGTTTGACACTAAGACGCCCGGCACGTTGCAATGGGTCAAGCGGGGAAAAACACTCGACGACGAATGGACGATGTACCCGATTCCGTGCGACGAACCCACCGTCCACCGCGTCCAAGTCGGCGACATCGACCACAACGGCAAACCGGACATTATCCTGGCCCCGCTCATGGGTCGTGAATCAACCGCCGCGAAAAACTGGATGGATGGCCGCCCGGTCCGCATCCTTTCGTACTCCACCCCCGCCGACCCCACGAAACCGGAGAACTGGAGGCCGACGGTCATAACGGAAGAACTCCATGTCGTCCACGGCATCCAACTGACAGCCCATTTGCGGAATTATAAAACCGGCAATCGGATCGAACATGAACTCTTCACAGCCAGTTACGAAGGCGTCAAAAACTTCGTCGCGATGAATAACAATCAAACCGGGAAATGGCGACCCGGAACAGAACCCGTCCGTGCAGGCGATCAATCGAAGCCGATGACGAACCGTGGGTCAAGCGAAGTGAACGCGGAGCGGGTGGTCAGTTGGCCGGGATTTAATTGGGTTGCCAGCATCGAGCCGTGGCATGGCAACTCGCTCGTTTTTTATCGAACTGCCGATGATGAAGAAACACCGGGAACAACAGTGGTACCCGCTACCGGGCGGCATGTCATCGACGACCACTTACGATGGGGGCACGCGGTCAAACTCGTGGACCTGGACGGCGATGGCGTTCCGGAAATGGTCGTCGGGGTGCGTGACGATCCGAACGCGAAACTCGGGGATACGTTCACCGAACGGCGTGGGGTGCGGATTTATAAAAGCACCGACGGCAAAGGCAAAAAGTGGGACCGCCTCATTCTCGAAGATGGCGGCGTGGCGGTCGAAGATTTGACAGTAGCCGACCTGAACGGCGACGGCAAACCGGACATCATCGCAGTCGGTCGCGCAACAGGGAACTGCCGCATTTACTGGAACCAGGGAAAATAGCAGATCATTCACCACAGAGGGCGCGGCGAGCCACGAAAAAGAATCAAAACAGGTTGTTTTCTTCTCCGTGGCCCTCCGTGCCCTCTGTGGTGAAAAGGGTATTACACGATTCTAAACACTAACTCCGGCGCCTTGCGGCGATTGACCGCAGCAGCGACTTCGACGCGGATCAGGCCGAGTGCCCGGTGGATCGCTCCATAACTTAACGTGCGGTCGGCGGCGTCTGCGGACACGGGGTCAGCGACTGTCACCATCAGCCGGCCCGTGTTCGGCGCCGGTTCGATCGAGATCACCATTAAGTTTTGTAGCCGATCGTCCGAACAACTCGCCAAGATCCCACGCAGTGCATCTTGCACCTGTCGGCACAACTGCCACGCCTTGCGACCCGGTTCACGTCCCGGCGGAAATTGTTGCCGCTTGTCGTGGAACTTCTTCGGGTCGCTGCCGTCTTCCAGACCCCGCTCAGCCGCGTCCGGTTGTTGATTCACTCGACTGGACTTTCTTCGACTCATCGGGAGGTACACTCAAAAGGAAGCAAAGCTTGCACAAAAAACGCACGGCTTTCGCTGTGACAATCGGTCGCACGGGTCACATCTTTTCGGGTTGGGCGTGATTGAGGTGAGAGTCACAATCCGTGTTGATTTGTCACGGTAGGCACATCTCGTTGCAGAGGTGACAATCTTGACGCGTGATAAGTTCGGTTTACAACCGACAAAATAATTTTCAGTTTTTGTGGACTATAGCCTTTTCTCAGTATTGCATACTTCTCATAGTCCAGTAATATTTGTCAGTGACGCGGAACGTTGTCGCCACTACGGGCCAATCTCAACGGGTACCGCATCATTCTCATTCGATCCGGATTGACCGAATCGACTTTTGCAGGAGATCGTCCAATGTCGAGATTGTCCGTTTCATGCCCAAAATGGCTTGCTGTTGCCGTCCTGGCAACGGCGTTCGGTTTGGGAAGCGCTAACACCAGCCAAGCCGCATTCGTTTTCGTTGGCAGCCGCGCGACCTTGGCCGGCACCGATTCACTCGACTGGGGCACTAAAGGTGCTGCCCTCACGACCTTGACTAACCCCTTCTCGATTACATCGACGGGGGGCGTCGTCGCAACCGTGAGCCAAGCGACCGGTATCTTCCTACGTGCGGACGAAGGCATCTCCGGTTGGAATGGGCATTTTGCGTTAGGCGACAAGTTGCTGTTGACTAACTATACCAATAACGGCAACAACGGCCCGATGACAATTACGTTCGGAACAGCGTTGTCCGGTGCCGGCGCGAAAATGCACACGGACTTCCCTACCACATTCACGGCCACGGTCGAAGCGCTGGCGGCCAACGGTTCGGTACTCGCTTCGTTCACCTACACGGGCACGGGTGGCTTAGGGTCGTCTGATGACATCGCACCGTTCGCTGGGATTTCGACGACAGGCGGTAGTACGTTCTTCGCCCTGCGGTATACTGGGGTCTCCGGGGTCACCAATCCGAATGATTTTGCGATCAACAAGTTTGACTTCCGCCTCGGACAAGCTCCCCTCACCAACGCGGTTCCCGTGCCCGCTGGGATGATCCTCGCACTGAGTGGGTTGCCGGCCCTCGGCTTCGCGGGTTGGGTCCGTCGTCGGTTCACCACCGCTGCGTAACTCTGATCAATCTCGTACCGACCCCCGGTTGCCTTTCAACTGGGGGTCGCTTCGTTTCATGGGTAGCGTTTGACACCGGAGTTGTCGAAAAGGTTCGGCTTCGGTTCACACCATACGCTTCCGAACCCCAGGGTCATAAATTATCTCCGTAAGTGATTCAACTTCACGTGGGAAGGATTTGTCGATGAAAGCGCGCTTGTTTACCCCCGGCCCGACGCCGGTGCCCGAAGAGACACTTCTGGAATTAGCCAGACCAGTCACCTATCACCGCTCCGCCGAAGCGAAAGCGATCCTGGCGGATGTTACCGAAGACCTGAAGTACGTCTTCCAAACCGCAAACCCAGTGCTGACGCTGACGAGTTCCGGAACCGGGGGAATGGACGCCGCGATTTCGACTGCGATTGCGCCGGGTGAGAA
>JANLRE010000756.1:0-1546 GCA_031368205.1 Fimbriiglobus sp.
GGAGCGCTACGTCCACCGCTACCCACATTGCTGGCGGTGCAAAACGGAGCTACTCTACAGGCTCGTCGATGAGTGGTTCATCAACATGGGACCGCAACAAAAAGAAGAAGGTTTTCGCGGCGACATCATGAAGGTGGTCAAAAAACCGGACGTGAAGTTCCTACCGGAGTCGATCAACGGCACCGCGCGCGAACTCGATTGGCTGCGCAACATGAGCGATTGGATGATCTCCAAGAAACGCTTCTGGGGGCTGTCGTTACCGATCTGGGTCGATGAAAACGACCCGACGCAATTTGAGGTGATCGGCTCCCGCGAAGAACTCCAAGCTCGCGCCGTCGAAGGGTGGGCCGCGTTCGACGGCCACAGCCCGCACCGCCCGTGGATCGACAAGCTCGTCATCATCAACCCGAAAACCGGCAACCGGATGAACCGCGTGCCGGACGTGGGCAACCCGTGGCTGGACGCGGGCATTGTGGCGTTCAGCACGATGAAGTACACCACGGACCGCGCCTATTGGGAGAAGTGGTACCCGGCGGACTTCATCACCGAGAGCTTCCCCGGCCAGTTCCGCAACTGGTTCTACGCCCTGCTCGCCCTGTCCACGATGATGAGCGACGGCCAGCCACCGTTCAAGACATTGCTCGGTTTCGCCACGGTGAAAGACCAGTACGGCCACGACATGCACAAGACGAGTGGCAACTCGATCGAGTTCATCGCCGCCGCCGACGAGGGTGGCACGATGCCGGACGACAAGGGCGTGATGCAACCCTTCAAGGCGATCGGCGCGGACACGATGCGCTGGCTGTACTGTCGGCACAACCCCGCACAAAACCTAAACTTTGGCCCGATCCCGGCGAACGAAGTACGCGGCAAGTTCATCATCAAATTGTGGAACTGCTACGCCCTGTTGTGTAACTACGCCCGCTTGGACGGGTTCGATCCGACTGCGCCCGAAGTCGTGCTAACGGACCGTCCGGACATCGACCGCTGGGTTCTGTCCGACCTGCAAAACTTGGTGCAGACCGCGCAGACCAGCTTCCGCAGTTACAACGTCGCGGCGTTTGCGCAAGACACCGAAGAGTTCATTGATGCGAAGCTGTCGAACTGGTACATCCGCGTGAACCGCGATCGGTTCTGGAGCAAGAACGCGGAACTGGACGCGAACGGGCTGCACGACAAACAAGCGGCGTACCAAACGCTGTACACCGTCATCACCACGCTGGCGAAACTAATCGCGCCGTGCGTGCCGTTCTTGGCCGAGGTGATGTGGGCGAACTTACGCACGCCATCCGACCCTGAATCGGTCCACCTGTGCGATTACCCCACGGCGAACGAAACACTGATCGACGCCCAACTCTCCGCCGACATGGACGCCGTGTTGCGGATCGTGAACCTCGGCCACGCCGCCCGCAACGTGGCGAAGCTGAACGTCCGCAAGCCCCTCGCGGAACTCGTCATCGCTGATGTGAACGGGGCGAAATCGGAAGATGCGACTAGGGATGTAGAACCTGTCAACGACGAGGCCAATCGCCGCGCTGTCGAGTGC
>JANLRE010000791.1:0-1871 GCA_031368205.1 Fimbriiglobus sp.
CGAAGAACTGACCGCGCCGAAAGGTCACAAGCGAAGTTCTAAGCGTGTACTTGAACACTTAACCGATGGCGATCATGAGCGAGAACGGCTTTGTCTCGTCACGATTGTGAAAGATCAGTTACACGTGGAACGCGGCCAGAATAACGGCTTGCACGACTTCATTTCTGAAATCAAAACTAAGCTAATTCCGCTGTTTATAGATCGCAATCATGTCTGATTCGTGCATGAGAGCAGCATGTCGCCAGTGACTACGGAAGCCGAGTGGCTGTCGTGCGACGAGCCGGACCGGCTCGCCCACCATGTGCGTGATTGCATGGACATACAGCGGTTTCGGTGGCTGGCAGTCGAGTGGGGTCGCCGCGTCCGTCACCTCTTTGAGACGGACGACCTTCCCTGGTTCGACGCATATGCCGCGTGGGTTGCTGAGAAGGGTGACCACCCCAATCAGGTCTGTCGGGATCGAGAGTGGTACCCTCTTGATCGTCCGCAATCGGCGATCGCCTATGTGAGATTTAGTGCTGATGCGATTCGCCACAACAACCCGCTTGATGTAGCCGCTTTCGCGGGTCTGGCGGCTAGCGAAGACTATATCCAGTTCATCCCGAAAATCGTTGACTTTACAAAAACACACCGCGGTCGGTCAAAAACCAAGCGGGCGATCGAGACGGTCACACAACAAGCAAGAAGCGCCGCCATTCAAGAGCAATTGGCCCGCGTTCGCGTCGAGTTTTGTCACCAGTTCCGCGATGTCGCGGGCAATCCGTTTCGCTCGGTGGCGTTTCGGTCCGAGTGGTTAACGTCCGATGTGGTCGGCTTGGCGAGTGCCATCGACGCGACCGGGTACTTCGACCGGCTGCCCATCCTAGCCGACGCGCTCGAAGAAGCCGGTTGCACGCCCGAAGACATTCTCCGCCACTGCCGCGACGAAACAACCCATGTCCGTGGCTGTTGGGTGATCGACAACCTGTTGGGTCGGGTGAAGCCAGTCCAAGTTTGAAGACCGCGATTGGTTGCTTAGTCTAAGCTGTACGAGATACGATGATAAGTAGCACTACTTGTAGTTCGGCAGCGTAAGTCCAGTACCAGGAGAGTTTATCATGAGTCAAGTTTTGGCATTCGGCGATGTCCTGGACGCGGCGGACCAACTGTCTGCGGAAGACCAACAGGAATTGATCGCCATCTTGCAACGTCGTCTGGCGGACGCGGGGCGTGAACGGCTCTTGGCAAATATCAATCAGGCACGCCGGGAGTTCGCGGCGGGGTTGTGCAAGCCCATGACGGCAGCCGAGATCGTCCGCGAGGCTCAGTCGTGAGACGTTTGCTACTCCAGTCGCCTGCGTTCGGGCGCGACTTGCGGAAGTGGATGAAGTCTCACCCCGATTCTTCTGAATTGATCGAAGCTGTTCTTGACCAGTTGTCGGCAGACCCAACCCATCCCACTCTGAAAACACATAAGTTACGTGGCGATACGAAGGCTGTTGGGCCTGTAGCGGCGGCTACGATCTTCGTGTCATGTTCGAGTACACCCAACACGAAGGATCGGAAGCAATCGTGTTGCTCGCCTTGGGTACTCACGATCAAGTTTATTGAGCGACGTTCACAAAGCGTTTTTGCCGCTCACTTCTCCACACTCTTACGGATCACTTTGCCGGGAAGCTTCTCCGCGTCGTGTTGGCCTTCGGCGATCACGGCGGTGCCGTTGACGAACACCCACTTCACGCCGGTGGCGTACTGGTGGGGCTTGTCGAAGGTGGCGGTGTCGCGGAAGGTTTTGGGGTCGAAGATGACGACATCGGCGAAGTGACCGGGTTTCAGGGTGCCGCGATCTTTGAGCTTGAGGATTTCGGCGGGCAGGCCGGTGCTGCTGCGGA
>JANLRE010001131.1:0-3355 GCA_031368205.1 Fimbriiglobus sp.
TTCCCGCAAGTCGTGTTCGAGATTCTGTCGCCGGGCAACAGACGCAAAGAGATGCGGTTGAAGCGAACGTTTTATGAGCAGTACGGTGTGGAAGAATACTATGTCTATGACCCCGATCGCAACACGTTCGAGGCATGGATTCGCGTGAGTGGCGAACTGATTCTGCAGATGTCCGTTATCGAATGGGTGAGCCAACGACTCGGTGTTCGCTTTGACCTCTCGGGCGAACAGTTGGTAATCAGCACGCCGAACGGGACACGATTTTTAACAGTGGTCGAAATGGGAGAATGGGGCCAAGCGCAACAGAGCCAAGCCAAAGCTGAGAAGAAACGCGCGAACACCGAGAAGAATCGCGCCAACATGGAAAAGCAACGGGCCGACAAACTCGCGGCAAAGTTGCGGGAACTTGGTGTTGATCCCGATACCCTCTGAGCAGCACCGCCATGCTTCCTGCCGAGGTGATGCGACAAGTCCGGCGATTGCAACTCAAAGCCCGTCGTGCGGTTCGCACCTTGATGGGTGGGGAGTATCGTTCGGCGTTCAAAGGTACGGGGCTGTCGTTTGAAGAAGTGCGCGAATATCAGCCGGGTGATGACACGCGGTCCATTGATTGGAACGTGACCGCACGGATGGGCCACCCGTTCATCAAACGGTACGCGGAGGAGCGGGAACTCACGGTGCTGCTGATGGTGGACCTCTCGGGTAGCCAGCGGTTCGGCACCGGCGCGGTCACGAAGCGGGCTGTCGCCGCAGAGTTGGCTGCGGTGTTGGCATTCGCGGCTGTGTCGCACAACGACCGGGTCGGGATGCTCGGGTTTACAGATCAAATTGAACGATACATTCCGGCCAATAAAGGCCCACGCCATGCGTTGCGAGTTTTACGTGACGTGCTTTTTTTTGAACCCGAACGCTCCGGAACCGACCTAAACGCGGCACTGGATTATCTGAACCGGGTTCACCGGCGGCGGGCAATTGTCTTCCTGTTCAGTGACTTTCTCCACGACGGCACCGTAGACAGTTTTCGCCGTGCCGCCCAGCAACACGACTTGATCGCAGTCCGGACCACGGACCCTCGTGAACAGGATTGGCCGTCGGTCGGTCTGCTACGAATCGAGGACGCGGAGACGGGACGGCAGGCGGTCATCGACACGTCAAACCCACGCTTTCAAACTGCCTTTGCGTCACGAGCAAAGGCACGCCGGGAAGCGTTCACGAACCTCGTGCGGTCCGCGCAAGTCGATCTCATTGAAGTGAGTACAGATGGTAACCACTTCGATGCTCTACTCCGCTTCTTTCAACTCCGCGATCGACGACGGAGGGGCGGATGAAAGCTCGGTTTGCTATCACCCTGCTTGTGGCAATGCTTGCGCCAACACTCAGCAGCGCGACGGAAGTCGTCCCTGTCGTCACGATCGACCGCAATGCGATTCGCCTCTCGGAATCGGTCCGGATCACCTTGTCACTTGATGGCGCCACACCGTTGCGGGTGGACTTGCCGAAGGAATGGCTCGACGAACTCTCTGCGAAGGCTTGGCGAATTCGCCCGCAATCAGCCGCCGTTGTCGAAGATCAACCGAACGGACGCCAACACTGGTCGCAATCATTCCGCGTCGATCCTTACGTACCCGGCGAAGCCATTCACTTGGGATTCGCAGCCGTCAATGTGCAAGCAGGCATGGACCGCGAACCGAAGGCGATCTCGTGGAAATCCCTCGAAGTCCGCGTCACAACGACGGTGAAGGGGGATGCAATCTCCGAGATGCGTGGCGGCACCGGGATCGAGTTGTTACCTGAACTCACGGATTCGCCACGGTCATTCCCACCGTGGTTGCTGGCCGCTTTCCTGGTAGCATTTGCGGTGATGGCAGTGGTGGCATGGATCGGTCGGCGCACGCGGAACCGCCAGACGGCGCTAAGTGTTGAACAACAAGCCTTGACTAATCTCGACGGCATCCCGGATGACGCCACACCGGCTGACATCTTGCGGCAATACATTGAAGCGCGGACTGGAATGGCAGTCTTGCATCTCACCACGCCGGAACTGCTGCAATGCTTGCAGCCGCGTGTTCTTCCTAATTTACAAGTAGTCCTGGAATGCTGCGATCGGGCCAAGTTTTCCGGCGTGACCCCCGACGCAAATGATCGCTTCGAGTTGATCGAAATGGCCAAACTGTTCGTGACCAGCGACTGGTTTAGTCACGTGACACCGCAATGACAGTCGTAACCAGAACCATCCGGTATAATTGCTTCTAGAAAGAGAGTGACGACAATCGACTGGCATTCTGTGTGAGGAGGGCAACCGATGATCGCGCCGCTTCAAACTTTGCAACCCGACACCGTGGTCTACCCCGATAGCGACGGCAAGCCAATGGCGGAGAACACCAGACAGGCGGAGTGGATCGTCACGATCATGGGTAACTTGGCTTGCCAGTATCGGGACGAGCCGAACGTGTTCGTGGCGATGGACAACTTCATTTACCCCGTGCGCGGGAAAAACACGCTCTGTACCGCTCCGGACATCTACGTGGCGTTCGGGCGTACCAAAGGGCACCGGGGTAGTTACAAAGTCTGGCTCGAAGGCGGCATATTCCCACAAGTGATCTTCGAGATTCTGTCGCCGAGTAATTCGCAACGGGAAATGGACGAGAAGCACGACTTCTACTTCCGCCACGGTGCGGAGGAGTTCTACATCTACGATCCGGACGAGAACACGTTGGAAGGCTACATTCAGACGGATTCGGGCATCACAATCGTCGAAGACTGGAAGACGTTCGTCAGCCCTCGGATGGGGATTCGGTTTGAATTGGTCGAAATGGACTTGCACATCTACGGTGCGAACGGGCAGCGATTCCGGACGTTTGAAGAAGTCGGCGAACGCGCGGCCCAGGCCGACGCGGAAGCGAAACGCGCGAAGCAGGCGGTCCAGAAGGCGAAGCGGGAAACGGAGCGGGCGAAAAAAGCAGTCGAACGAGCAAAACAGGCTGGCCAACGAGCAGATGATCTCGCCGCAAGTTTGGAGAAACTGCGGGCCAGGATGATCGCGGCGGGGTTGGACCCGGATGAACAACCGAGTTGATTCATCACACCCATTTGACCAGCACGCCGAGGTATTCGTCTTTGTTCGTCAGCAGCCCTTCGTAGGCAGTGCCAAGCTCTTCCGGCGTGATCGTGTGGGTGACGAGACCGTTAAGATTGAGGCGACCGTTGGCGAGCGAACGGAGCAAAAAGTTCTGGGCTTTGTTGATGTCCCATGCCCCGGCAAGGCGGGTGTGGGCGGGTTCAAAGAGCATGTTGCCGTGGGCGCCGGTGACTTCGATGTAACGACGGTGCAGGTCGTCGTAAAAATTCACGTCCG
>JANLRE010000805.1:0-1700 GCA_031368205.1 Fimbriiglobus sp.
CCACTCCCTCACGGTCGTGGCTCGGATGGAAATGTCACTTCGTCCTGCGGTCGCTGTCCCGACCGCTATCGGGTGGGAGATCGAACTCCAGTTCCGGGAAGATGTCGGTTGGTAAGCCGGCGGCGTGCATGGCGGCGGTGAGTTTTTTGACGGCGGAGAAGCGGTAGTTGGCGACTTGTTGTTCGGAGATGTTCAGGGTTTCCGCGACTTGCCAGTTCGGGGTGCCTTTCACGAAGAGCAGTTCTAGCACTTGAATGCGGACGTAATCCCGCTTGGTTTGAAACTCCCGGATCAACTCCCGCAGCGCGTTTTTAACGGCGACGGCTTCGAGGTCGAGGCGTTCCTTGCTGCGGGCAATGCTCGACGCGGCGTGTTGGCGGTTGTCCGGCTCGCGGCCCAGGATTTCGGCGTCGGCTTCGCTGCCCGTTTGATAGGGCCGGCGGCCAATCTTGCGGAGTTGGTCGGTCACCTTGTGCGACGCGATGGTGAACAGCCACGTTTGCAGATCGCGCTTGTCGTCGAAGTTACAGATGCCACGCAGGAAGCCGATGAAGACTTCCTGCACCACGTCCTCGACCGTGGCGTGGTCCCGCAGCCGTCGGCGGACATACGCTTGCAACCGGCCTTCGTAGCGGTTGACTAACTCCGCGTAGGCCGCGTTCGCCTTGGCGGCCCCCGCGCGAATGTCTTGCACTAGTAACTGATCGGAGGCGGACGACATCGCGGTTCTCCCTGGCACAAGCGGCTTCACCGGGCGGAGTGGATGAAACCACTTTACCCTTTGATCGCTATGACCGCTACTAGCACCGTGACAACACCAACGATTCCAATGCCCAGAACCCAGGTCAGGTAGCCCTTCGTCAGCGCGTCGAGCCGGAAGAAACCGAACAGTGCGGCCACGAGGACGAACACCATCTCAATGTACAAGGAATTGCTCAAGAGCCGATCTTCGGAACGGAGGCTGCGTAACTGTTCGCTGCTGATTTCCACGTCCATTTCCACCCACACCCGGTCCGGGTCGAGGTTCGCTTCGACCCACAATTTCTTGTCTTCCTCAGTGGGTTGAATTACCTTCATGGTGTCGGGTTGGGCGTAGGAATCTCGAATCTTCGACAGCGACGGCGCGTAGCGAATCGGTTCATCCAGATGGAGGAGTTTATCCATCAGTTGCTTCTGGGCTTCTTGGTAAACCTCTTCCTTGGCCAGTTCCGGCGTGGCTTGCGGGGTGCGGCTCTTGAGACCCGTCAACCGGATGGCCGGCGTGGGGTGCGGCGTTTTGTTGACCGAGGCGCGAACCGTCATGGGACGGTTGGGAACCGAGACGTTGACGGTGGTATTCGGCCTCACGTGGACATCGGGGGCATCGTCGTCGCCAGCGATCACGGCCAGCCTTTTCTCCGCTGCGAGCGCCCCGCCAATCACGCCGTTGTCGGCAACGTGATTCGTCAGACGGCGGTGGCTCATGCGGTCCAGCCGTTCGGGTTCGGGTGGCGGAGTCACGCCCCGTCGGGAATCCGAGTCGTTGAACATCGCTATGAAGGCCGTAGCCACGGCACCGACCACGAAAATCTGGAACACCCGCTTGCCAGTGCTGCCGCATTTCTTTGTCGAGCAAGGTCGATTGTTTCGATGATCCATCGGACGGTCTCCGGGTAAGCCGCTTCAATTGAGAGTAGTGACTGGCATTCCCGGCGAACCGG
>JANLRE010000810.1:0-2106 GCA_031368205.1 Fimbriiglobus sp.
CGCTGCCTTTGGTGACGATGACTTCGCCGGGTTGCAGGCCGGCGATGATCTCGGTTTGGGTCTCGGTCTTCACTCCGGTGCGGACTTTGCGGACGTAGAACACCTTCAGTGCATCGTCTTGTAGGTAGTTTTTATCCCGGACAAAGACCACGTTGCAACAGCCTTCCCATTGCACGGCATCGTTGGGCACGGAGACCACGGCGGGTTCGTCGCGGAGGATAATTTTGCCGGTGCCGAAGGTGTTCGCCCGCTGCTCGCCGTCGAGGTTGGGTAGGTCCACGCGAACTTTCACGGTGCGCGTTTTAGGGTCCGCTTGGGTGCTGATCCACGCCAGCTTTCCGGTCAGTTCCTCGTTGCCCGAATCCGGTGTAAACCTGACAGGTTGGCCGAGCTTCAGTCGCCGGGCGTCTTCCCCGGAGACATCGAGTTTGATCCAGAGTTGGCGGGTATCCACCACCTCGTAAAGAATCCGGGCGCTATCGACCACTTCACCGGCCACGACATCCCGTGAGACGATCACGCCATCCATCGGGGCGATGAGGGGCAGGAGGTTGGACGTGGTGTTCTGGAGATCCAGTGATTGGGCGATCTCGGTCGAAATCGCCAAGAAATGCAGCTTGGCTTTGAGTTGGTCGGGCGTCACATTCTGGAGATCAACTTCTCGGAGTGGTAGTCCCAAATTCACCAGACCTTGGCGGGCAGCATCAACGCGAATCTCAATCTCCTTAACCGCAGATTCGACTTCACGAAGCCGCGATTCTTGAATCACTCCTTCGGAATTCTTGACGCTGGCTAGCAACTTCAACTTCAGTTGAAGGAGGCCGAACGCCTGGACTAGCTCCGCCTTCGTCTTGCCGACTTCGGCGGCATCAATCAGTGCTAACACATCACCTTGCTTCACCGGCTCGCCCAGGTGTTTGAACGCACGCCAAACGCTGCCGGGCAACCGGCTGGAGAGGTGAACAACCCGCGTTGGGTCGTAACCGATTTCACCAGGCGCGGAGATGAACTCCAGAGCCGGAGCCATGCCAACAGGTTGGACGGCAATACCGGCTTTCTCAACATCCTGATTGCTAGTGAACTGAATTAGACGCTGGTGGCTTTTACAGATCGGGTTGTTTTCCGAACGTGCTGTGAAGTTCAACGCCCGTTTCGCTCGCTCCAAGTCCGTATCCGTGACCACGACGGCATCGGAGAGTTGCACCAGTTCCGGGTGGCACAGCGTGCATTCGGGAATGCCGTGGCTCTTACACCAGCCCCACGACTTCACATCGGGTGCCAGTTCGGGTTTGCAGATAATGCAAATGGACTCCGGAACATGATGCTCCTTGCACCAATCATCGGCTTCTTCGACTTCACCGTTCAGTTGCGAAAACTTCGGGACTTTCCATTCGTTGTGGTGCCCCCACCAACCCACACCACCCGCCAAAAGCAGCACAACGACAGTGGGGATGCCCGACAAGATAAACCGTGTCATTGCGATCAACCCACTCCGAACGGAATGACGCCGTTCGGGTTGGGGGGGGGGGACTTCTAGTACGACGACCTCGTTGAAAGTCTTCTGCACGCGACTCATCCTTTCAACTTCGTGACGGGTATGCCAAGTAACGACATATCAAAAACTCAATCTGAATAGTATACCGAGTCTAGCTCGTCACATTGCAGCGGGTTTGAACGGATCAGCCGATTTGGGAAACTTCGTAGGCCACAGAATGTGACATTTTCGGTGAGACAAGCTCAGGTAATGCGGGCCACCACACTTCGATTCGACAACCGATTCCGTTGGCATCACTGACGTGAACACGACCCTGAAAGGCTTCGGCGATCCGGCGAACGATCGCTAGCCCAAGTCCAATGCCGGGCACCCCGGTTCGGCGGGCTGTCGCACTGCGGAAAAACGGGTCGAAAACATGGGGCCGATCACCACTCGCAATCCCCGGCCCGCTATCCTCGACGGTCATCACAATGCCTGCATGGTTCCGTGCAACCTGGATGGTCACGACACGATCACTGGGGCTGTACTTGAAGGCATTGTCGAGCAGGTTGTCCAGAAGTTGGGCCAGCAAGACCGGGTGAACGGCAATTTCGCACGAGTCATTCTGCGGC
>JANLRE010000823.1:0-6388 GCA_031368205.1 Fimbriiglobus sp.
AGTCGTTTGTTCGGTGGCTACTTCGTGTCGGGCCTCGCAAAGCCTCGACCACGACCTACAAAACCGTGTCCGAAACGCTTGCCTGAAAATTTTGCCAGACCCGTTGCTCACTGACCCATCTACTTCTGCATGATCGGCAGGTAGTTGTTGGGGAGTTGCAGGATGATGCAGGTCATGGCGGTGGTGTAGGCTTGGCCGTGGTCGTTGCCGTTCCAACCGTTGTTGTTGGGGCCTTGACGGGCTTTCACGATCAGTTCATCCCGGATCGCGGGAAACCATTCGCTCCAGTAGTTCCCACCGGCAGTCCACATTGCGAGCGCGGCATAATACTGGGCGTAGTGGTAGTGATCCGGGCCACGGCCCTCGTTGAAGGTGGCGCGACGACCGGGCGTGAACCGGAGCAGGTAGCGGAGTCCGTTTTCGATTTCACGCCCCTCATAGATGCCCGCACTAAACAGCCCGACAATCGCGGCGGCGGAACGGGGAAATGCAGAGCCGACCGCACTTTGACCTTTCACGTAGCAAAACCCGCCGTCGCCGAGTTGACACGCTTTGATGTAGGCCACGCATCTGTCGATGACGCTTTTGGGAACCGTGACCCCGGCGTTCTTGGCGGCCCGCAAGGCCATCAGTTGTGCGACGGTGACGGACACGTCCGCTTGGTCGGGTGTCGGGGTGTAGCGCCATCCACCTTCCCGGTTTTGGGCGTTGCGGGTCAGGCCGATGGCCTTTTCCAACATGTTCCGCAACCGTTTCTGTTTGTCCGCGTCCGGTAACATCCCGTAAACTTCGGCAAGGAACAACGCCCCGAACCCGTGTTGGTACATCGAGCCGGTGCTGAGAGTGGTATTGGTGTTGTTCAAATAACCGGGGAAGCCAGGGTTCATGCCACCGCGTGAGACAATGTAATCGGCAGCCCGGCTGACCACGTAACCGTACCGGCCACGTCCGGGTTGGTGTCCGCCTGCCATCAGTGCCAAGCCGGCGAGACCCGTGATGGCGACGTTACCCAAGCCAGCCTGAGAATCCGCAAACGAGCCGTCCGCCGCCTGATTGACCGCCAAGAAATTCAAGCCCTTATCAATGACGGCTTGGGCATCACTGGTGACGAGATCGGAAGTCAGCGTCGTCGAACCCGTGTCTTGGGCGTGACTGACCAAGGCCAACGCCCCGCCGCCGCCGAGGATCGTTGCGGCCCGCAGGAACTGACGACGGGATTGCGTTGCCATCAGGGTTCTCTTAAGTGTTCCACAAATAACAGGGCGTGTGCGGTTACGGTTTCTTCGGGGCCTTCTCACGTTCTGCGAGTGAACCGTAGTATTGCTTCAGCATTTCACCATATTTCGACATGAATTGCTCTTTGTAATACTGGTTCATTTCTTGCCGCAGGCGTTCGGGCAGGTGGCCCCACACTTGTTTCGTCACGGCGTCATCGAACGGCAACGCCGGTTTCGTTTTCCCACCCGTCCCGCCGTTTCCGCTGGGGTTCTTCGGCTCCGCGTTCATGGGCATCGGCTCTTCCCCCATGCCCATCGGCTGTTTCCCCGCTTTTGGCATTGGCTCCGGGTTCATGCCCATCGGTTTGTCTTGTGGGGTGCCGCCCTGTTCTTGCTCGCGCTTTTCACGGCGTGTTTGCCGCTGGGGTTCTTGATTCTGTTGCCCACCCATTGGCGGCATCCCGCCTGATTTGCCCTGGCCCTTCGGCGGCTGCCCACCACCCTTGCCCCCGCCCATCGGCGGCGGCGACCCACCACCCATTGGCGGCGGCGGTTGCTGGCCCTGTTGCTTCAACAACTTGTCGATGTCCTTCAAAATCTGTTCTTGCGTCTGGCGGGTTGTTTCGCTGGTATCTTCGTCCTTGAGGCGATCGCCTGCCGTCTTGGTGTTCTCCGTAATTCGCTCGGCGAGCTTTGCGGGGTCGTCCCTGTCCGCAACCTCTTCCGCCGGCTGATCCTTGCCGATGAGCGGCTTGACAACATCCTGCGGGATGTACGGAATCGGCGTGAACACACCCGCAGCAGCGACGTTGCCCGTGAAGGTGATGACGAGAACGATAGGCAGTAACCGGCACATGACCCATTCGACACTTTTGCGAATCGGCAGAACCTGCATTTGGCTTGCTGGCCCCGGTAGGGGCCAAGGAGTGTAGCCACGGGTGGAGCGTTTCGCGCAACCCGTGGAACCGGATACTACCCACTCATCTGCCCTGAAGGGGCAGCGGAATTCCTTCGCCCCTTCAGGGCGAGGTGCAAGTGGAGTGTCTGCCCACGGGTTCCGCTGCGCTTCACCAGTGGCTACATCCCGGTACCCCTTCAGGGCACAAATCGGATACGGACTCGTCATGGTAGCTCCGGCGTTTTTCGGAAGGCTTCGGCGAGTTTCTCGAACAGTTCGGCCACGTCGCGTTGGGCTTGTTCGAGTTCTTTCAAATCGTCGCGGTCGTCGTCAGTGAACGTCGCCACGTCCGGGTGGGCCTTGGCAAACTCGGCGGTGCCCTCGTTGACTTCGGCTTGCATGGTACGGAGTGCTTTTAACTGAGCCAGTTGCGGGATGCCGTTGCCTTTGCCGCCGGGTGGCATTCCGCCTTCGCCCATTTCGCCTTCCATCGGCATCGGCATGGGCATCGGTTCGCCCTCCGCAGGTTTGCCCTTTTCTTTGGGGTCTTCCTTGAGGGAGTTCAGAATCTGGTCGAGTCGGCGTAAGGCGGTCGCCATCGGTTTGCCGGTGCGTTCATCGGCAGCCTTTTCGATGTCCGGATCGAACTTCGCATCAAAGTCGGCGGCCTCTTCGCGGCGTTCGCCGAGGTAGCGTGCTGCCCGTTTCATGGCGTCAGCCGATTGGGTGGCGAGCTTGTTGAAAACCGGCAGTTCGGCCAAGTTCTTCTCCGCAAACTGCCGCACGTCTTCGGCCAATCCTTTCTCACGCTCTTGCAAGTCGTCCAAGCTCTTCAGCACAGGGCGTTCCCATCGTTTCGCCGTCTTCGCAGTGTCTTGGAGGCGAACCGCTTCGTCGATGGCGGCCTTCTGCTTGTCACGCAATGCCTTCAATTGCTCCGCCAGTTCCTCACGCTTCTCGCGGGTCAGTTGATCTTGATCCTGCTTCTTCTCCTGGTCGAGTTTCTTGAGTGCTTCGTCGAGCTTATCCAGCGATTCTTCTTGCTTCTCGGTCGCGGGCTTGCCCTGTTCGAGTTCGTCGCGGGCCGCTTCCATTTGCTCGGCGGCCTTGCGCACCGCCTCCGCCGCTTTGTCCGCTTGGTCCCGTGTGAGCCGTTGAAGAAGCTGTTCGGTTTTCCGGCGTAACTGGTCCTGTTCCGCTGCGAGTTTCTTCAACTCCTCGTCCCGTTTCGCGGGATCGGGGATGGCCGCCGCTTCCTTGGTCTTCTTGCGGAGTTCGTCTTGTTCTTCCGCGAGCTTGTCGATTTGGTCGGTCGCATCGCGGCGTTTCTTTTGCATCTCGTCGTCGGACTGCGACGGCTTCTCCGTGAGGGTGTCCGCCAGCTTATCGAGGCGGTTCAACGCATTTTGTCGGGCGCTTTCCGCCTCGCCCGGTTGATTGTCCCGCGTCTTCTTGGCGGCGTTGCGGATGTCGTCAGGCAACGATTCGCCGCCGGATTCCTTAACGGCTTTTCGCAAGGCATCCGCTTCGGCTTGCGCCTGGGCTGCGGCTTGGTTCTGTACGGCCGCATCGGCACCCTCAGCGTTCGCCGCTTTTTCACGGGCTGCCTTGGCTTGACTCTCTTTTTGGTCGGCGAGTCGTGTCGCCTTCGCCTGAAGACTCGCGGATTGCTCCGCCGCTTGGTCGAGTTTATCAGCCGGCCCAGCAAGTTCGGCTTTCTCGGTCGGTGAAAGTTGATCGTTCGGCTTACCCGCCGGGATTTTGTCCACGGCCTTCTTGGTCTGGTCGCCAGCCCGGTTAATTTGATCCTTCAGATTCTGCGCCTCGCCGCGAATCTCTCCGGCGCCGCCCCATTGTTCGAGCCGTTCGAGCAAGCTTTCGAGGCTGTCCTGCGCGGCTTTCTGTTGCTTCGCCGTTTGGTTCAGCAAGTCCGCAACCTTCTTGGGGTCGGCCTTAGACGGGCCTTCATTGCCTTTCTCGGTCTCTTGTTTCGCGGTGGTTAGTGGCGGCTCGGCGCTCTCCAAATGTTGATCGGCGAGGCGGTTCAGTTCGTTCGACACCGCGTCCAACTTGCTCGTCGTCGCCGAACGCGGCAGGGTGTTGGCCTGAGCAGTTTCACGCAGTTGATCGACCTTGGCCCGGATGCCGTCGGTCGGGTCGGCGATCTTGTTCCGGACTTGCCGTTGCGTCGCCTCCACTTGGGCCAACAGGCTCAAATCTTCCGGCTTCAGCGGGCCGGTTTCGGCGGCTTTGGCCAGGTCTTCGGTCTTGCTACGAGTATCCCGTTGCTCCTCTTTCAAGCGAAGCAATTCCGGTCGTAGTCCTGCCAAGTCGCGTTGAAATTGGGCTTCGAGCGACGACTTGTTCAAGATGCGAATCTCAACCTCTTTGCTCCGCCCCGGCTCTTTCAACACGGACCGATCGTCCCAATCCCAACAGGCCGCCCGTAGTGTGAGCACGTCGCCATCGACCAGCGGACCGCCGTTGGGTTTGGTGAACCGGGTCAACGGAATTTTACGAACCGCTTCCATCGTGACCGGCTTGGGTCGCACGTCACCGACCATCGTGCCAGCCAACGTCGGCAGATATGCACCTGCTTGTTGAAGGTCCATCAACGGCAGGTGCTGAAACGGTGCATCCGCGCCGCCAATCCGATACTCCAGAACCAAATTCCTCACGGCGAACGGTCGATCTTCCGCACGGGCTTGCACGGGAAGCGTTGCGGTTGGCAACAGCGTGAGCGGGTCGATGCGTGCCGCCGGGTGTTCGAGTATTACACTCGGCGCGGGATCGGGGAACATGCGGAAGTCGAAGAACCGGATGCCGGTTAAGTCGGTTTCGTCCGTGAACCGCAGCGCGTACAAACCGGGTTGGTGTGGCGTGAATTGGGCTTCCAGGATTGTGCCTTCGGCACCACTGACTGAAACCGGGATGTCAGCCGTCATCGTGTCCGCCAGTAATTGTGCGGCCAATGCGGACAGTGGGTTGTCACTGACGAGTGCCGCCACGGCACTCGCCGTCAGAATTGGGGTCTGGTCGAACTGAGGGCGAAACACCGCGTGCTTAATCCGAAGATCGGTTGCGGCCCGAAAATGGATCACTGTTCCGGCGACGGCCTCCACGACACCCGTGCCGTCAGGCAATTGGACGGCCGCTAAGTCGGTATAGTCCGGATACGTCAAGTGAACTTGCGGGGAGGGCCGATCCTCGATCGGGACCAGCTTCGGGGCGGGTGCCACGACCACGTGGTACCACGGCGTCTCGGCGTCATTCGCCAAAATACGGAAGTCGAAGTCGCGGGGAATCCGCCCGCCGTCGATGCGGAATTCGAGCCGCACTTCGGTCTGAGTCTCTTCGCTCAGCACGGCCACATAATCTTCTACCGCACCAGCGTCCGAAAGCCGCACGACGACGACTGCATGGTCCGGTAGCACGCCACTCAATTTGAACTGGATCGGGAACGGTTCCCCCTTCGCTAACCGCGACTGACGCTGCACCGGCTCCAGCACTTCGATCGTGGTTTTGGTCGGCCAAGTGTGGGCACCGAGCGGATCGAAGAAGCGTTGCAGGGCCATCACACTGCGCGACGGGTTCGATATTCCCAGTGGCAGTGCGAACGCAAACGCCACGAGTGCCAGCCAAAAGCCGGTCCACATCGGCCGCATTGGAATGATGGAATCAAAATCGAGCCGCTTCGACAGGTTCTCCGCCCGCAACACCGCCACGTCTCGGAAACGATGCGGCCCTGAGAGACCCTGGGAACTTTGACGGCTGCTTAAGAAGTCCACCGCACTCGCCAGGGAATCGTTCAGCTTTGGGAACTTGTCTTCGAGCAGCATGGCAATCGAAAGCGGGTGCGTCGATTGATGGCCGGGTGTTCGGACGCCACGTAAATACAGCACGCCGACGCCCGCCAAGCCACCAGCAAGCAAGCCACACCGCACCACACTCGGTAAGTGCAACAGCACATCGAGCACGCAAGAAACCAGCACCACGGTGAGCGCCAACGCCACGAGGCGGCACCACCCCGTGACCACCTCCACGCGACGACGGGACCGCCCGATACCGGCAAGCCGTTGCGGTAGCGTTTCGACTTCACCCGGCGGACGCAAAATCAGCGACATGACATCTTCCCCTGTGACATGATGATAGCCGCACGCCGGGTGGGAACCAATCGGAATTCGTCAGGCTTACTTGATGGTCGGCTTGAAGCCGAGGGTCTTGACCAGGAACGCCCACTGGTCGGCGACTTCTTCGATGATCTTCGTGGTCG
>JANLRE010000851.1:0-1852 GCA_031368205.1 Fimbriiglobus sp.
CTGGTCAGTCGAGTTCGTTACTGCATTTGGTTAGTTGGCAACAACAGACGTAGCCCGACGGCGCAACATGCCGATTAGAAATGGTACTCCCGTCGCAACCAAGAGCAACCCAGCCGGCGCTGGCACGGGGTTCGTGGGTGCCAACCGTGCTTCCAACCGCACGTCATCCACGCCAAAGAGAAAGTTGATAGGCGGTAAATTGGGATCATTTTGAAATTGATTGTCAACTTCAGCAAAGCGGAGTCGCAGCGTCTGGCCACCCCGACTTGCGAGCAGGGCGGTCAGGTTTGCGTTCACGGTTGAATACCCGGACTCGAGTAGGTCGCCTGGTTTCGTCTGGAAAACGTTCAGCAACACATCACCCGAGGCCACGCTGAACGGATTGGAGGACGCAAGCAGGATGTCCACACGAGCTTGCTGATTGTTCGCTCCCAAGTAGTTAAGACCTTGGGCGCCGTTGAAAAACCCGCTTGCTGTATTTTGGATGTATCGTTGGAAGCTGAGCGTGGCGAAATTCACCCCCATCGGAACCACGAAATCCTGGTAGAGGACATGCGTTCCGGGCGCTCCTTGATCGGTCATCGCGGCGATTATCCCTTGTGGGGGAAGTGGAACAGTCAATCCGGTGACGGGACTGCCCGACAAGTTGTCGTTAAAGAACCAAGTTCCGTCACTACCGGCTTGGTCAAGGACTCTCCAGTTCAGTAACGGATTGACCTCAAATCCGCCGTCGTTGATTAGGAAGGCTGCTTGAGCTTGTGTTGTGCTGCCAAGCAGACTTAAAACCGCAAGTAGTAAAATTGGGCGTTTCATTTTCCACCTTCCCTTGTTGTAAAACAGGGTGTCAACCGTGAGGTAATGCGTAAATACTTTGCAACAGCAATACAGAGTACAGAGCGGTTATTCGCATTGATAGCGAAAATTCCTGCAATCGCATCAATTTCTCCTTTTTTTTCATTTTCCCCATCATTTTTTGTGATGAATGCTAACTTGTCGCAACTGAAAAGCGCCAAACAGCCCTAAAAAGCATGTCATTTGCACCGGAGCATAAATTCAGCTTCGTTCTATTCTGATCGCACTCTCGATTTTCAGAACTGATACCATAACTTTCGTGACTGATGTGACAGGTGACTCGCCGATTCTCATGAAATGCAGGCACTTTCGTTATGGCCACCGATGATGTTGAACACCCGCCACGACCAAAGTACGGCTGGAAAATCGTGCTATTGACGCTGTTGATTTTGTGCGTGCCGGTGGTGTTGATGTTCGGCGTGTTTCCGTTGTTGCTGGAGCAGGCGTTCGAGTCCGTGGACGAGTTGACGCCGGATAACATCCAGTCGTTGCAGGTGCAAATTCACAACCGCATCGAGATCGACGGCGGCGAGCCGATCCGACTTTACTACGCGGACGAAGCGGACTTTGCGATGCTGTTAGAACCGTTGAAGGCCGTACCGGAAGTGGACAACTACCCGGATGCCCAAGGGCCGTGGTTGGGTGAGTATCGCATCGTGACCAAGTCCGGTCGCAAAGGGACGATTAAGTTTTACTGGACGAAACGCCCGCAAGACCCGCCCACGGCAATCCGGCTCCGCTTCAAAATCGGCACGCACAAATTTGAAGGCGGTTCCGTGCAGTCGATCATCGACGTGGCCAGAGTCTGCCAACCACGCGGCCGCAACCGCCGCTGATTGGACCAAATCGGGTCACCACGGAATACACGGAAACCACGGAAGAAATCAGGATTGTCACGAACAATCGTATTCCGTCTTGCTACTTGTTTTTCCGTCTTATTTTCCGTGGTTTCCGTGTGTTCCGTGGTGAACTCTTCTGGTTCAGCGGAGCAAGCTCATCG
>JANLRE010000887.1:0-1096 GCA_031368205.1 Fimbriiglobus sp.
TTGCAAGATTTCGCCGGTCACGCCGATCCCAGAACCACGCTCACCTACATTCGCAACCGCGACCGGCTCAGTCGAAGCCCGGCGTATGTGCTGAAGTATTGAGGGACTCGATCGGCGTCAGGTTGGCCTTCCAGGACCGACGGGCGCGTCGATTGACGACAAGCGCCGCCCGAGTGCGAGCGGAGGTGTATCTCACGATGTGTCGATCGGAATTGCTCAGGTGGTCACTCCGATGCCAGCGGTCCCGTGTCAGGATCGATCCATTCTCGCTTGAGATCCTTCACTGACAATCGGTCAAAGTCACGGTCCGTCGTGAGAAGCGTGGCCCCGAGAACCGACGCCGTGGCCGCGATCCAAAGATCGTTCTTGCCAAGTTGTTGGCCGATGGACTCGCAATAGGCGTCGAGTGTCGCATACGCCCGGAGGATTTCTGGGTCATCAATCGTTTGCGTCTGGAAGAAGTCGAGACAGAATTCCATCTGATCGAGTTTGTGCTTCCCCCATTGCCACTGAAGGGCCAACGAGCGGATTTCGCCTTCGCTGACCAAGCAGATTCGAGGCGTCGGTTCCACGGTGAGCAACTGGTACTCGTCTCGAATTTGCTGCCAGAGCGGGGAACCGCGGATGTAATGAACGAGTACATTTGTGTCGAGCAAGTACAGCGCGGAAGTTGTCATAATCAGGAGAGCCGTTCGAGGGCGTGTCGAACCTCTTCATCCGTTTCGTCGCCCGGCCACTTTCCTTCCACCATGTCCGACAGGCTCTTCCCGTCGGGTAGCGGACGCGCGGGGCGGGACGCCTTGAGAATCCGCTCACGGGCTTCGGCAACTTGCTCCGGCGAGCGTTGTCGGAGTCGGGTCAGTTCCTGCTCCAATCGCGGGTTCTCCGCGAGTGGGAACACAATTTGAAGTTGCACCTCGCACGCTTCCGGCAGAGAAACCGGCTCTTTCGGTTTGAATACGCCGTCTTGGTAGATCGCTTGAATCGTGCCCATCACATCACCCCGCTCTTCGCTTAACCACTCGTCATTCGGCGATCCCGACCCTGGACAATATACCACAGACGCACACCGGGTGACTAGGATCCGATTTGACCG
>JANLRE010000902.1:0-14277 GCA_031368205.1 Fimbriiglobus sp.
CACCTGTCGTATGACCACGTCAAAGCACGGGCGATGTACGACACCGCCAAGACGATGGGGTTCCCGCTGATGGCCGGGTCCTCCCTGCCGGTGACGTGGCGGCGCCCGGAATGGGAGTTGCCCCACGGCGCCAAGGTGGAGGAAGCGGTGGTGTGCTTCTACGCCGACCTGGAGATTTACGGGCTGCACGCGCTCGAAGTTTTACAGTGTTTGCTCGAACGCCGCAGTGGTGGCGAGACGGGCGTGAAGAGCATCCGGACGCTGCGGGGCAACGCGGTGTGGGAGGCGTGGGACCGGGGCGATTGGAGCAAAGAATTAGCGGAGACCGCATTGCGGCGCAGTGCGACCCGAGACTACGGTAAGCCGCGCGATCACGTTGCGGACCCGGTGGCAATCCTGGTCGAATACCTGGATGGCACACGCGGGACGCTGTTGCATTTGCCGGGGTACGTCGCGGATTTGACTGCCGCCGTGCGGCTGAAAGGCGACCCGAAACCACAGAGCACGTTGTTCCTGCTGCCTGCGCCGCCGGGTGCGCGATTCTTCGACCCGCTCACGTACTGGATCGAACAATTCCTGGAAACCGGCCAAACCCCGTACCCCGTTGAGCGAACCTTGCTGACGAGTACCATGCTCGACTTCGCCATGCGCTCCGCCGCCGAGGGGAACAAACTGATGACGGACCCCGCGTTGAAGGTGGCCTATCAAACGCCGAACCGATCCTGGTTCTTTACAGGAAGCACCAGCGATGATTGAGCGTGACACTGCCGTTAGGGAGGTAAATGGACGCCGTTTAACCGACTCCCGGCCGCCACCGGGGGGTTGGGTCGCACGCCCATTGTGAGGTTGGCTTGAATCCGCACGTCCCGGTTGGGGTACACCCAACACTCCCCGGTCTCGTTCAAAAAGCAGACGAACAGGACGTAGTGTTCTTGGCTGTAATCAATCACGAGGTGGGCGTACCCTGCCCCCTTCGGAGTGTCAACCGGCAACGGCGGGTTCAGTTGCATCATCACGGGAAGTTCCTCCGGTTCCAACCTGCCAACTCCACCTGATTCGTAGCACGCCGCGTGCCGTTGAATCCAGCGACGATGGACGCGCAGCAAATGGGATCTTACTCCGCCTTGGCCATGTCGCTGGTGGACGGGCCGTGCAGGCACATCCCGGTGGCGCTGAAGCGGGACCCGTGGCACGGACAGTCCCACGTCGTCTCGCCGGGGTTCCACCGGACGATGCACCCCATGTGCGGGCACACCGCCGACAGCGTCGTGACCTTCCCCTGGTCGTCGTTGTACACCGCCAATTTCGTCAGCCCGCTCCGGACCACCGCGCCGTGACCCCTCGGAATGGCGTCGGCACTTTTCACGTCGCCGCCCGTCAGCCAGTCCGTGTATTGTGTGGCCAGGTTCAGGTTTTCCCCTAACAGCGTCCGCGCCGCCCCCGGCATCATCCGGGACGGCGAGTACACTGCGGCTAGCTCGTTCGGCTTACCCTGCACCAAATCGGCCACCAGCCGGGCGCCGAGGGTACTGTGGGTCATCCCCATCCCCGAATCCCCAGTGATGACGAAGACGTTCGGCCCGTTCCACGGCGCCAGCCCGATCAGCCCCAGCCCGTCGGGCGTTTCAAAAACCTCCCCGGACCAGTGATGCCGGACCGCGCCCATGTTCGGGAACCGCGCGGTCGCCCACGCCTTCAGTCGGTCCCACCGTTGCGGCTGGTCGTCCGCCTGCCCGGTCTTGTGATCCTCCCCGCCGACGATGAGGTAGTCGAAGTTTCCCGCGTCCCCGCCCGGTTGGAAGCGGACGTAGTGGTACGGGTCTTCCGTGTCCCAGATCAACCCGGATTCGACGGACCCCTTCGGAATCTCGGTGGCGAACACGTAGGTCAGGTAGGCGGCCACCTTGGCGTGCAGAATCGTTCCGCCCTCGAACGGGTTGTTCGTGGCGATAACTACTGCCGCAGCGGTAACCGTGTGCCCGTGCGTGGTGGTCACCGTACCCGGCGTGCCGCCCCGGACTTTTTCGACCACGGTTTTGGTATGGATCATGCCACCGAGTTTGCGGATGGAATCGGCCAGATGGGCTAGGTATTTGATCGGGTGAAACTGGCCGTGGTCCGGGAACCGCAGGCAATCCGCCGACTGCCCGCCGGGGAAGATAAACTTCGTCCGCTCGAACGGCAACCCGAGTCGAAGCAAGGTCTTCTCTTCGTCGTTCAACACGTCCGGGCCGTCCTTGCCGGGAACGAGGTGGCCATCGACCCGCTTGTAATCGCACGCAATGTTTTCAGTCCGGACAATCTCGCCGATCAGGTCAATCGCGGCCTTATGACTGGCGGCGGCAGCCTTGGCCATGTCGTCGCCACGGACGGACGCGAGGTGCGTGAACGTGTCGTCGAGGTACCACGCGAGGTGCGCGGTCGTGTACGCGGTTTCACCGGACGCCACCGCCGGCTTGGCGTCCAGGACGACGACCCGTTTCCCTTCGCGGGCTAGCAGATAAGCGGTGGTCAGCCCAGCGATTCCGGCGCCGACCACGCACACGTCACAGGACACGTCCGCTGTCAGCGGTGTGGGCACCGGAGCCGGTTCGGTGGGCGCCCACACCGATGTGGTATCCGAATTCATCGCGCGATCCTCGGAGTGAGACGAAGTTAAATGAGCGGAAAAAGTATGCAACTGCCGTGCCAAATTGTCGAACGTCGCGCCGTTCGCCAGGGTACACGATCACATGCCGCACGCCTAACGATCGCGTCACGTAGCGACAGTCGGCTTCATCCAATCGCCGATTATGGTGTGGATCTCGTCCCGCTTGGCGAAGTACAAGAAGTGATCTGCTTCGGGGTCAGTGTGGTACGTCACGTCGGCACCATTCTGCTTGAGGATTTGCACGGCAGCATCCACGGATTGGGGCTTGACGTTGTGGTCACGCCCACCTTGCACCACGAGGATTTGTCGGCCTTTCCACGCTTCGACAAACTCGGGCGAGTTTAGCACTGCCGGTTCCATCGTCGGACTCAGAAATATCAACCCCGCCAGCCGATCTCCCAACGCTGCCCCGCTACGGGCCACCCCACATCCACCTTGTGAAATCCCGGCGAGATAAACCCGCGTCGGGTCGATTGGGAAGTGCGTTTCCGCGAAGTTCATGCAGCGTTCGACCGTGTTGACGCCGAGCGGATGTTCCCAGTTGCCGTAGCCAAAACTCGGGCTGACGATGACGCACCGCTGTTCGTCCGCAAACTCTTTCCACGAGTGCGGCCAAAGGAAGAAGTTGCCGCCGTGCCCGTGCAACACGATGAACAAGCTAAGCGTCTCACCCGGCTCGTGACTCGCTATGTAGCTGTAAAAATGCCCATGATCCGGGCGCCGAAAACTACCCCAGAACAGAAGCGGAAACGCGGACGGGAGTTGCGAATGACCAGGAATCTCGTCGATCTCATCGAGTCCTTCCCGCACAACGTCGCGCATCAGTCGTGCCTGATCGCGGGACATCCACGGGTCCAATCGTGTGATGAGTTGAACGCCCAACCAAACCCAATCCGCTTCTGGAAACCAGACGTGCTGAACCCGCAACAACCAGACAGGACCAAGGAAATGCGATGTCCATCCGTTGACAGCGTCCGAACGATACAGTGGGCGAGAAGCGAACAGCACCAACACGAGAAGAGTAGCTAATACCATCGAAATCACAGAGGCAATCGACATCGAAACGCACACGATCGCTTCATTGCTGCCTGCGGGAAAGTCGCGTCGAACGCCTCCAAAGATTCTCAACATGAAATAGACGGCTGAAAGCCATGTTGCTGCAAGCACGATACTTGAAGTAACGGTGCCAACAACTCGGCCACGCCATGTCCTCGCGGTGAACAATAGCAACGGTGATAGCACCACGAACGCCACGCGGATCGCGGTCACGGTAAGGAAGTCGCGGAACCATTGCACACATCACTCCTTCCAGTTGTGACTACGCTACAAACCCGATACCCGATACCCGATCGTGTCACTCCTTCCAGTTGCCGCTGGGCCAAGTTTGGTCCTTCACGGGGGCGAGGATCGCTTGCACTTCGGCGAGCAACTGCGTGTCGATGCTCGTCGAGAGGGTTCGGAGATTGGCGTCCAATTCGCTGCGTTTTGCCGTGCCGGTGATCGTACTGGGGATGGAAGTTTCGTGGAAACAGAACTGCATCCCGAGAGTTGCTAGGTCGGCACCGGCTTCCCGGCAATGCTCGGCGGCTTGCTGGCAGGCGTGTCGGATCGACTCCGGGGCCGGGTTCCACGGCGGCGGGCCTTGGTGCGTGAGCAACCCCATTGCAAGCGGGCTGGCGTTCAACACCCCGACACCGTGTTGCGATGCAATTGGCATGAGTTGTGATAGCAAGGTTGTATTTTGCAACGTGTAATGACAATAGGAAATGACCACGTCCAGGTTGCACTTCTCGATGGCACGTACCAACAACTTCAGCGGAAAACAGGACATGCCGATGTATCGACACTTGCCTTCTTTCTTCAACTGATGCAACACGTCAGCCGTCTCCGTGAACACGGCTTCAAAATCGTCCGCGTATTCAATGTCGTGGGCCAGTAAGATTTCGACACGGTCGGTGCGCAACCGCCGAAGCGAGGCTTCAACGGACTTTCGCATACTGGCAGGGGTGAAGTCGAACTCCGCGCGGTCGATCCGGCCCGCTTTCGTACAAATGGCCACTTTCTCACGCCACCCGCCCTGAAGCACTTCGCCAAGAATCTCTTCCGCTAGCCCTTTGCCGTAATACGCCGAAGTATCAATGAGGTTGATCCCGGCGTCAATCGCAGCGTGGACCGTGTCCGCAACTTCCGCTGCGGACACCGGGCCGTATTGTTGGCCGATCGCCGCGCCACCGAGTGACATCACGGTGACGTTCAAGTCGGTGCGGCCCAGTCGATTTGTTTGCATGAGTGACTCAGGATGGATGAGAAAGTGGGACGTGAAAAAAGCTCGGGGCTTTTGGCCACGAGCTTGATTGTTGATATTCGTCGTTGGGGATCGGTTTAGTAGCGATCGCGGCCACCACCGCCGCCGCCACTGCCGCCGCGGCCACCGCCGCCGCCGCCGTAACCACCACCGCCACTGCTGCGGCCACCACCGCCACCGCCGCCGCCGTAACCACCGCCGCCGCCGCTGCCACCACCGCCGCCGTAACCACCACCGCCGCCGCTGCTCCCGCCGCCACCGCCGCCGGTGCGGGGACGGGATTCGCGGGGTTGAGCTTCGTTGACCGTCAGGCGTCGGCCTTGGTACTCAAAGCCGTTCAGGGCAGCAACTGCTTGTTCCGAGCCGGCTGACATTTCGACGAACCCGAAGCCGCGGCTGCGGCCCGTTTCGCGGTCAGTTACGACTTGGGCTTTGGTCACCGTGCCGTACTGACCGAACAATTGTTCGAGGTCAGCCGTGGTGGTCGAGAACGAAAGGTTCCCAACGTAGATGTTCTTGCTCACGAGTCACTCACCCTCAACGACCGGATTTCCGGACGCACACATACGGACAAAGGCAACCTGGCAACTCAGGAAAACCCCGACGGCGAACGGAACGAAGAACAATCCTCGCCAGGAAAGCCGTTCCCGTTTCACAATTCCCGGAAGTCGAAGTCCGAAGAGAAAACTCTACTAGACGTGCGGCGCCGAAGAACAATTCCACAGGACAAGCAATCGAGTTCGTCGTCATGCGGGTTGGTTTACGCACCCACCCACAGCCGCACTATAAGCGGTCGATTAGGTCAATACTAGCCCGAGTTTCCACTTTCTTCGGAATCTCTTGAATTAGAGCGGGGGCCATTCGTTATCAAGCCCTTCCCGCTCAATGGCTTTCACTTGCGATTCCGTCACGGCGAACCGTTTCGTGGCGGCGACACGGGACTGCTCAACGGACATCCCTTTGTCCTGCGATTCCACGACAGAAAGGAAGATTTCCTGCCGCTTTTCTAGCGGAAGTGCGGTTTCAGCTTCTTTACGGGCCACGATGGCTTTCCCTTGTGCGCGGGCGATTAAAAGCACCCCGCGACGGCACAGGGTGAGGTCAGAGTTTGTCTATTGTAGTTATCGGCCAAAACTCCGCGAGACCAGTAACCGGACTCTGGGGATATTTTCCGAGATCCGGTCACCGGATCAAGGCACCCTCAATGCACCGTGGAGGCGACAAACATCCGCAGAACTCCATGCGCATCCGTAGTAGCGGGCCAGATTCGTCTCGTGTCGGCCTGCGACAAATTCAGCCGCGTAGCGTTGGATTACTTTCACCGAACTGCCGGTCATTTTGCGAATCGTCTCCGGTGAGAAGCCGTCAACTAGCAACGCCAGAACCGTCTGGAGTTTGCCTTTCGCGGTTCGCGTCGGTTGACTGAGGTAACGGTAGCGGCGTACCAGAAAATGGCGGCTCGGTTCGTTGGCCAACTCGGTTCGCCGTTTCCACGAAAGACCGATCCGGGCCGTTCGCAACAACTCTCGTGGGGTTAAGTCCGCTTCCCGAAGCATCAGCGGTTGACGATGATCCCAAGCCAGCTTGTCTGCAATCGCCGCAGCCAAATCGACGATGTGGGGGTACTGAGTCGTCTTCAACAAGTAATCAACAAGCAAGGAAGGTCCATCAACAATTGTCCCGTCCGGCTTCTCCAACCCGCGTAACAACACCCCGCCATACCCCACACCGTCACCAAGTGCGAGGTCCAACCCCTTGAAACTCCCGCCACGGTAGGATTCCCCCGTCCGGTGGAAGTACCAGCGGCCACTCAGTGCTTGAATCGGATGGGAGTGGGCGAAGTCGTCCGCGTGGCCGGTGATGTTGTAATAAAACTCGACTTCGATCAACCGATGTGCCGCACCGTTCACGACCAAGACGGTCCGATTCAGCAACACCTCCGCAATCCGGGTGAACCACGCTTCCGCCGTCGTCCCGATGGCAAAGTCCTGCGGGCGGCTCAAGAGTGTCTGCCACACGAGCGATCAACCCTCCAACACACAGAACCAACTCCCCGTCGCCAAGTCCAGTACATATGTGTTCGGGTTGTCTTCGTAGAGTTCTTTGTCGCCTGCGAAATTGCACACTTTCCCCCCGACCACTTCAATGCCGTTCCCGATGAGTTTCGCTTTGTGCGCGCTGATCCAACCGGGCGGCACGCCGGTCGTTTCGACCGCTTCGATGGCCAAGGTATCAATGTCGAGGCGGTACACCGGCGTGGTGCCGTGCCGTCGCTCGCCAGGGTAGCCCAAGTTCCCGATGATGTAGATGAAGTCACCGAGCAGTGTGGCGGTGTGAAAATCGGTCGGCGGAAAGACGGCTTTGGGGTAGCCATAAATGTCGAAAGTACCGTCGCCGCGGTGGACGATCACGTCATTGTAGATGCAGAAATCCGGGTCGTACCAATCCTCATACTCCCCGGCGATCTCAACGATCCGACCGTCCGGCAGCTCGTTAATCGACTTCCCGAAGCGATCGAAACACCAAATCGCGTTGTCCTGTAACTCGTAGTCCCCGAATTGGGTCCGTGCGCAGTAAGCGTTTCCCCCTCCGGCGACCATTGATTTCCAGAAAGGAAAGTTCATTCGCAGGGGGTTGGCAGTACCGTAGACCCGGTTCTTGGCCTCCTCGTACTCCGCCAGGGTACAGGCGACAGACCCATCGCGTGGCAGTCGCGTCAGAGCCGCCCGCATTTCGCTGTTAATATCGTTGAGGTCCGCACCAGCCTGGACCAACACGCGCACGACATCCAAGCTGCTGGCCACCTGAATTGCTGAGTAGAAGGTACTACTGTGGTGCAAGTCCGCGTCTGCGTCCAAGAGCAACCGAACGAATTCAGCGTTCCCGTTGCCAGCAGCTTCGATCAGTGCGGTGTTGCCGCTGTCGTCCTTCTCGTTCGGATCGGCGCCGTGCGCGAGCAACCATCGCGACATCGCCACGTCATTGTTGCGGGTAGGGTACGTGAGTGCCGTCCTGCCGTGGCTACCACAATCGGCGAGTCTAGCCCCGGCAGTAAGGAGCAGTTCAGCCTTGGCGATGTCCCCCGTCAGCAAGCACAAGAGCCATGCGGTACGATCCCAGCGGTCGCGGACCGTCAGGTCGTCACCGCTCTCGATCCGCGACTGCACCTCCGCGATCGTACCCAAGGCCACCACCCGCATCAAGGGGGTCCACTTTAGTGGGTCCGGGTTGGCACCGGCGTCGAGCAGCATTCGGACAACATCGAACCTCTCCCCGTTAGACGCAAGGCTCAGCGCCGAATGTCCATGATCGTTAACCGCGTCGAGGTCGGCACCACGGTCGATCAGTAACCGCATGATCGGGAAGAGGTGGGCCTCGTGCTTGATGCCGCAGCCGTACATCGCGTCGATTAGAACTGTGTAGCCTTTTGGACGCACATATCGAACGTCGGCCCCGGCATCCAGGAGCGACCGGACTGCGTCCAGATCGCCCTTGTCCACCGCAGCTTTGAGGTCGGATTCGGGCATGATGGTCGTTCCAGAATTTAAGGCAACATTTGAGAGTTAGCTTTCCGGCGGTTTAACGGGTTCGAGCTTAGGAGCCATTACGGATTTCGAGCTGACCGATTGCGATTTGTCCGCGTGGCCCATCGGGTGGGTCACTTTGTCGATGACGCTGGCCGTCTTTTCGATCGTCTTCTCGATCGTCATCTCGACGGTTTTCTCGATCGCGTTCGTCACGACGCCGACGGGCTTGGCGTAGGCCGGGATGTCTTCCACGCTTCCGGTTGCGAGGTTCCAACTGGTGAGGAACTTGTAGATCACGACGCCGCCGGCCGCCGAGAGAATCGCCAGAATCACCATCGGGCGGTGCCGATCGACGGCTTTGATCGCCTCCACGAATTGGTCCGTGAACCAGTACGACAACCAAAACAGCAGGTTCACGCCGGGGATGGCGTATAGGGCGTCGGCCAGCAGGAAGCGGCGGAACGGCATCCGCAACACGCCCGCCATCACGAACACGGGCGAACGAATCCCCGGCGTCAGTCGCGCGCCCAGTAAGATCATGATGCCGTTCTTGTGGAAGTTCGTCTCGATTTGTTGCTGCTTTTCGAGGGGCAGTACACGCCGCTGCACCCAGGCGAGCCGCATCAACCGTGTGCCCCAGACGCGACCAATGGTGTACAGGACACTGTCACCGATCACCACGGAGACGATGCACAGCGGTAGCATGATCCACCATTTCACAATGGCGTCCGGCGTTGGGGTCAGGTAGGCCGCAGGGCCACCACCGATCGCACCATTCAGCAGTTCTTCGACGTTTTCGAGTTGGCTATCGTGCCCAACCATCGCGCCGGCGGTCACGATCGGAATTTCTTCCGGGATCGGCGCGCCGAAGCCCGACAAGATCAATGCTGCGGCAACCCCGGCATATTTTGAAATGGTGACCGCGTCGAAGATCATCGCAAACTCCACGTCTCAACAGTTCGGTATCAACTCGCGCCTTCCAACCGCACCGGGACAGGCTACAGTAACTGGCGTCCATCGGTCTAGCGAAACTGGCGAGCGCGTGCAAGGATTTTTCTATGAAGCTCGGGTTAATCAACTCTGCGTGGGTCCAAGCGGGGCAAGGCACGGCTTACGGCATCCGGATGACCAAAGAAATCGGCTTCGACACGATCGACATCTTCGCCGACCCGCTCGACATCGACGTGATGGAACGCAAGCTGATTCGGCGTGAATGTGAAAAAGCGAACCTGCCGATCGTCAGTGTAGCGTGCGTGGCGGTGGGGCTGATCGACTTCAACCCGTCCGTGCAACGCTTTCACCTCCAGCGCTGTCAGGCGTATCTGGATTTGGCGTATGAACTGGACGCGAAAAACGTTCTGTTGGTGCTGGGCGAATACATCTGGGACCGGCAAGTGATTCCGCCCGCCGAGCAGTGGGCACTAGCGGTGCAGCACCTGAAAACCCTCGGCGATTACGCGGACAAGCGAGGCGTCCAAATTGCGCTCGAACTGGAACCGTTCAAACTTTCCCTGCTGAACAGCGTGCCCAACATGGTGCGGTTCATTGACGACGTGAACCACCCGGCGGTGCAAGCCAACATCGACATCTCGCACTTATTGCTCGCCGGAACGAAACCGGACGAGTTGCGGTTGTTACGCGGCAAGGCGATTCACGTTCACATCAGCGATTGCGACGGCCAAGTTCATGGCGACCTACCACCGGGCCGGGGCGTCGTGGACTTCGGACCGTACTTGCGGGAGGTCCGCGATTTGAACATCGCCGGTGCCATTAGCATCGAACTGGAGTATTCCCCGGAACCTGATCGCATTACGGACTGGGTCCGGGAAGCGTACACTGCAACAGACAGGTTGATGCGTGAAGCGGGTATCTTTCGCTAATCGTTCTTTATTTACTCTCGACTCTCCACCCTACCACTCTCGACTCTCATATGGCCGATACCATCCCCGACCACGTTCCTGCCGCGAGTCCCTCCAGTTGGGGCATCCCGGCTTACAACCCGGAAAACAAACGCTTCCTCCAGGGGCCGCAACACCGCAGTTTCGAGATGGGGCGGGCGTTCTCGGTCTTCCGCGAGTTGATTTACGGCTTCCGCAAATTGCACTTTGCCGGGCCGTGCGTCACGGTGTTCGGCTCCGCCCGGTTTCCGGAATCGCACCCGTATTACAAACTGGCGCGCGAGGTCGGGTCACTGTTGGCGTACAAGGGCTTCACCGTGATGACCGGCGGCGGCCCCGGCATCATGGAGGCCGCCAATCGCGGGGCGAAAGACGCGGGCGGGCGCTCCATCGGCTGCAACATCGTCTTGCCGCAAGAGCAAGACCACAACCCGTATCTCGATCAATGGATCGACTTCCAGCACTTCTTCGTCCGCAAGCTGATGCTAATTAAGTACAGCTACGCCTTCATCGTCATGCCCGGCGGGTTCGGCACGATGGACGAGTTGTTCGAGGTGCTCACGCTCATTCAAACCGGCAAGGTCGAAGACTTCCCGGTCGCGCTGATGGGCAAAGACTTCTACAAACCCGGCGTCGAAATGATCCGCCAGATGGTCGAGCGCAAAACCATCGACCAGGACGACCTCGACAAACTCCACATCAGCGACGACCCCGCCGAAGTCGTAGACAACATCACCGAAACCGTCATGAAGCGCTTCGGCCTCACCTACGGCGCGAAGGTCCGCCGCCACTGGTGGCTGGGGGAGTGAATCGAGATGTCAGCGTCCAAATACCCGCATCGTTACCACTTGTTTAGGATCACTTAAACAATAACTACCGTGCCAAACCTTAAGCCAACCCTGCCGCAGGAAAACGAACTGTCCGAGACCAACGCAAAAGTTGGCGGGTTCGTGTTTCTGGATTGGTGACCCCGTTAGGGGTCAAGGCATGTAGCCACGGGTGGAGGCTTTGCGCAACCCGTGGAACCGGAGACTCCACGACTCGACTGCCCTGAAGGGGCAGAGGAATTCCTTCGCCCCTTCAGGGCGATTGACAATGGGGTGTCACTGACCACGGGTTGCGCGAATCGCTCCACCCGTGGCTACACGCCGGTGCCCCGTCAGGGCACAAAGCCAATCCGCCACCTACGGCGCGAAGGTCCGCCGCCACTGGTGGCTGGCGGAGTGAGTGGGTAGTGGAATCGCTGTTACAGATAGCGAGGAGAATTGATGGCAGGACTTCTAGCAAGCAATATTGATGATTACTCAAAATTCGCTGTGAGGCTGATACTGGTCCGGTTCCCAGATTGGGAGCCGTTCGGTTGCGTTCAATCAGATATTAACGGTGTTTTTGTGGACTTCCACATCCCATGCCCGTCCCTGGCTGTCGAAAGGGGACTATGGGTTTCTACTGCAAATCAAGAGTTGACGGTCGGGTTCCACACAGATCACAACCACTTCACCGACTATGATGACCCGCTCAACCCGGAGCCGGTTGAGGCCGGGTTGGATCAAGCTGCGGCGTATCTTGAGGATCGGTGCGGGGCGGTGAGTTGGTATCAGGGTGAACGGCTGGCCGGAACTACTAGCACCGAATTGCCCCTATCTGGCCCTATACCGCGAGTATTCAAGGATTATCACGTTACCCTGGGTACGCTTCGATCATGGACTGGGCAGTACGACCGAGACGAACCATGTGCCTAAATAAATCAACGTTGTTCATTCACTCTCGATCACCTACCACAGCTAGATTTTGCAACTCTTCAATCGCCCACGCTTTGGTACGTTGACAACAGAAGAAACCGTTGCAACAACCACGAGACGCACTTACTTCTTGATCGCGTAGGTTTTGATTTTGCGGTCGAGCGTGGAGCGTTCGATGCCGAGGATTTCTGCGGCTTTTGACTTGTTCCATTCGGTGAACGTTAGCGTCTGAACGATGTGGAGTTTCTCCAGTTGCCCCAGCGAGACGGGCTGATACTCGCCGTGTGTTGCGTCATCCGTGGGGTTCAGTTCTAACGGTGACAGCCAGATGTCACCCACTTCGATTTGCGGGCTGACACCGAGTGCGACAGCTCGCTCGATTACGTTTTTCAACTCACGCACATTGCCTGGCCAGTGGTAGCCACGCAACTTCTTGACGGCGTCTGGTGTAAACCCTTTCACCTTGCGCCCGGTTTCGCGGACGAACCGTTTGAGGAAGTGTTCGGCAATTTGCGCGACATCATCCATGCGGTCCCGCAACGGCGGCACGTCCAGTTGAACGACTTGCAAGCGGAAGTAGAGATCCTTGCGAAACGTCCCGTCGCGGATGGCGTCTTCGAGCGGTCGGTTGGTGGCCGCGACGACTCGTACATCGACTTTGATTGGGGTGTTACCGCCGACGCGCTCGAACTGGTGGCCTTCTAGCGCCCGCAGAAACTTGGCTTGCGTGGAGAGGCCCATTTCGCCGATCTCGTCGAGAAATATCGTCCCCTGGTCGGCGGCTTCAAACTTGCCGATCATCCGTTCCGTGGCCCCGGTGAATGCGCCTTTTTCGTGGCCGAACAGTTCGCTTTCCAGCAACGTTTCCGTGAGCGCCGCACAGTTCAAGCAGACGAACGCCGAGTCGCGCCGCGGGCTGCTGTAGTGGATGGCACGGGCGACGAGTTCCTTGCCGACGCCGCTCTCGCCCCGGATTAACACGGTCGCTTTCGTGCTAGAAACGCGGCGGACTTGTTCTTCGAGGTTACGAAGTCCCGCGCTTTCGCCGATCAGTTCGCTTTCCAGTTTCAGTTGATCGCGCAGCGAACGGTTCTCGACCGACAAGCCGGTCTGCTTCCGAATCCGGTGCCACGCCATCCCGAGTTGGTGGGCGGCGGCGAGGGCGAATTCGAGATCGTCGGCATTCAGCCGTTCTTGCTTCGCGGTGTTGTAAAGGTGCAACAACCCGAGGTTCTGGCCCTCAAATAAAATCGGCGCGCAGATCAAACTCGACGCGCGAATGTCCGCCAAGCTTTCGCGGTTTTTCAGCCGCTTGTTCTCGGAGATGTCTTCGGCAAGGACGGCTTGTTTGGTGGTCAACACTTCCTTGCTGACGAACTGCGACACCTTGTGATAACTCAGCCGAAACGGTGGCCGTGCAGTGTACGCCACGGGTTCGAGTTCCCGACCTTCTTTCAAACTCAGCACCGCGCCGACTTCAGCCGGAGTCGCACGGAGCAAGGCATCAATCACGAGTTCCGCGAGTTCGGCGGCGGTGCGTGCTTCGGACATATCCAGTGCCAACCGGAACAAGATGCTCAGCGCTTCGGTGGGTGACGAACGGTTCGCCGGCGTGGGTTCGCCCTCGTGGGTGACCGTTGCGGCGCTGACATCTGATGGCGGTGGTGGGGCGGCCGGGAGGTATTTCGTCTGGCCGAGCCGCCGGGTGATTTCGATCCCTTCGGCCACGTCGGACTTTCGGGCGCCTTCGGATGGCAGGTCCGGAAGTTGATCGAGGCGTTGAACGTACAGGAACTTCGCGCGACCTAGCCGAAGCTCGTCGTGCGGCTTCAGCGTGGCATCACCTTTCGTGACGGTCGCGTTGATGGCCATGCCGTTCAGACTACTCAGATCCCGGATCACCCAGTTCGACAACTCGGCGAAGATTTCCGCATGATGACGGCTACACAAATCATCCCGCAGCACGATGCGATTGTCCGGCGCGCGACCAATGGTGTAGCGCTGCCCCGGCTGCAACGGATGCACATCGCCGAAGCCGTCGTCACGGCGTTGAACCAGAAACCCGGTCGGTAGCAGACCGGCTTGTCGGTCGAGAACCGTTCGCTGCGCGATCAACTGAAACTGGAAAGCGAACTGATCGGCGAAAGCGCGGGAC